>JAFAZB010000001.1 GCA_019240015.1 Solirubrobacterales bacterium | reverse complement strand
CGGCCTCGGGCCAGAGCTCGGGTGGCTCGAGCCCGGCCTCCGGCGGCTCCAGCGGCGGGGGAGGCTCGGGCCAGGGTTCCGGCGGCGGCGGCACGGGGGGGTCGGGCGCCCCGTCCGGCAGCGGACCGGCCGACAGCGGATCCGGCGGCTCACAGCCAAGCGGCTCGCAAGGCAGCAGCCCGCCCAGCGGGGGCACTCCGAGCGGCGGTTCCAGCAGCCCAGGATCGAGCAGCTCTGGCAGCGGCAGCCCAGGCAGCGGCAGCTCTGGCAGCGGCGGCTCAAGGAGCGGCAGCTCGGGCAGCGGCGGCTCGGGCAGCGGCGGCTCAGGGAGCGGCGGCTCAAGCGGTTCGAGCGGCGGCAACCAAGGCATACCGCCATGCCAGCCGCCTAGCTGCGTCTATTGAGCAGACTGCTCGATCGCGCTCACCACATCCCGCAGGTACACGAGGTGCTCGCGCATCGCGCGCTCGGCGGCGGCGGGGTCGCCGCGCACGATCGCCTCGAGCAGGTCACGGTGCTGGTCGGCAATCACGCTTGCGACGACGGCCGGCTGGATCACGGCGGCAAGCCGCGGCTGGAGCACGTCGACGATCCATCCGGTCAATGCGCCGGCCAGCCGGTTGTCGGCGATCTGCGCGACCAGGTGGTGGAGCCGTGCGTCAGCCTCGATCGTGCGCTCGTGATCCGTGGCTGCTGCGTTGACGCGCTCGACCAGCGCCCGAAGAACGACCACATCCTCCTCGCTGGCGCGGGCGGCGGCGAGTCCCGCGAGCGGGATCTCGAGCAGCATGCGCGTTTCGAGTAGCTCGTCGAGCCCGATGCTCTGTGCGTCGAGCATCGTCGCAACCGCTGCACTCACGCTCAGGCCGATGCCTTGCTCAGGTGTGGCGGCGACGAAGATCCCACCGCCTGGACCCTTCGACGCTCGGACGAGGTGCTCGCTCGAGAGCAGGCGCAGCGCTTCGCGTAGCGTCGGGCGGCTGACACCGAACTCGCGCGCGAGGTCTTCCTCACGCCCCAATCTATGCCCCGGCTTCAGCCGCTCGCCCGCGACGAAGCTGCGAATGCGCTCGGCCACAACGTGGCTGGTGCTGTGCGGGGCGGTTGCGTCCGCGCGCCCGAGCGTCGAGCTCATCCTGACCCCCGTCCTGCCGCCAAGCGCCGGCCGGGAACCTGTCGCATGTCGATCACCCGGCGTGTCTTGCCACTCGGGGTCGGGAGGATCCCAGGTTTGAGAGGAACGATTCTCACCCTGAGCCCGAGGCGCGTGCGTAGCCGAGCCTGGATCGCACGCCCCTGCGTGGGTTGCGCGAGCTCAACCTCCACCTTGACCTCGTCCATCGCCGTCGGTTCGGTGTAGTAGGTGATCCGAAACTCGCCGATCTCGTCAAACTCCCGTAGTACCTGCTCGATTGCAGACGGAAATACGTTCATCCCGCGGATCACGGCCATGTCGTCGGTTCGACCGAGGATCCCGCCGGGGAGCCACCGATCGGTATGTCCAGCAGGGCAGGGAGTCTCGCAACATTCGACGACGTCCCCGGTGCGGTAGCGAATCGCCGGGAAGCCCGTGCGCCCGATCGCAGTGAGGATCAGCTCGCCGGGCTCGCCGGCGGCGACCGGATCTTCGCTTCCAGGCGCAACGATTTCGACGACGAACTCGCGCTCGTTCACATGGACGCCGCCGCCCTCGGCGCATGGATACCCGAACGGCCCCACCTCCGAAAGACCCGCGTGGTCGAAACAGCGGGCTTGCCAGAGTGCCTCGATCTGCGCACGAACCACTGGCAGCGACGCTCCCGGCTCGCCTGTACAGATGATTCTCCTCACCGAGGACAGTGCGTCGCTCAGCCCTCTCTGGTCGGCGACCTTCGCCAGTCGGACCGCGTAGGACGGCGTGCAGACCAGCGCTGAGGCTGAGTACTCGCGGATCGTCTCCAACCGCTGGACAGAGTCCATCCCGCCGAGCGCGATCCTGTTGGCACCTACCGCGCCGGCGCCAACGTACGAGGCCCAGAACTGGATGTACGGGCCGAACGAGTAGGCCAGCGCGACGAGATCGGAGGGACCAACTCCCGCGGCGGCAAAGACATCGTGCATGCACCCGCGCCACCAGTCCCAGTCCTCGTCGGTGTCGAGCACGCGTAGCGTCGAGCCGGAGGTGCCGCTCGTCTGGTGCAGATGAACATATTGCTGAGCGGCGTAGGTGAGATTGCGGCCGAACGGAGGATAGGCCTGCTGGTCGCGCAGCAAATCGTCCTTGTCGATCGGGCGAATCTGGCGCAGATCGTCTACGGAGTCCAGGAAGACGCCATCGAGGCGCTCTCGCTGGAATTCGTTGGAGCGGGCGACGGCCGCGATCAGCCGGTTCAAGCGCTCGAGCACCGTTTGCCGGTCGGCGGCGACCGACGAGCTCTGAGAGGTCAGCATGCGGGCCTCCCCTGGAGCATCACTTGCGGGATTTAGCCTTGGTATAAACGAAAAGTCAAGCTACCTCCGCCATCAGTCTAAAAACTTGACATATTCCTCGAGCACCTACTAACCTGCCGGCGCACGGCCAAAGTCTTGCGTGCTGGGTACGAGCTGGAGGACGAGAGATGAGCAGCTGGCGGATGCGACGGTGGCGTGAACCGCATCTTGCGATGCGGTGGTTGATAGTGCTCGTGACCGTTGTGCTGGGTGGGGGCGCGGTGGCAGCGCAGGCAGCGAGCCGGACCGCCGCGGGGCGGGCTCCAGTCGAGCCGTGCGCCGCGCTCGCGACGCTGTCGTTGCCTTCGGGTGGGCACGTCACCTACGCCACAGACGTCCCGGCAGCGGGAGGCGTACCGGCATATTGCAACATGCAGGTCGAGGTGATCGACAGTTCGGACCCGCGCGGCGGACTGCCCGGAGACATCCACATCGATCTGACCTTGCCGGATACCAACTGGCACGGGAACTACATGGCAGAGGGAGGGGGCGTCTACTGCAACCCCGCGACCCCCGCCACAGATCAGCTGGCCGCCGGCTACGCGACGTCGACCACCGATTGCGGTCATCAGGAGCTGCTGCTGACCTCGCACTGGGTGACGAACCCGACCGGAGGCTTGAACTGGAGCCGGATCAATGACTTCGGCTTCCTCGCGATGCACCTGATGGCCGTCGAGTCAAAGGCAGTTGTCGATGCCTACTACGGCTTGGTTCCGCAGTATTCGTTCTGGAACGGTTGCTCCACCGGTGGCCGCCAGGGATTGTCCGAGGCCCAGAAGTATCCGACTGACTTCAACGGGATTCTCGCCGGCGCCCCGGCATTGAACTGGCCCCAGTTCATGAACGCTCAGATGTGGCCGCAGTTGGTGATGGAGTGGAACCAGGACGAGCTGCCGCCCTGCAAGGAGGCGGCCGTGAACACCGCCCTGCAGGCGCACTGCCGCGACCAGAACGGCCAGATCGATGGCGTCTTCGACCCGCGCACGTGCGACGTGGTCGGTGTCCTGAAGAGCCTGATCGGGTCAAGCACGCCCTGCGGGAAGTTCACAGCCACCGATGCGCTGGTCGTTCAGGAGATCTGGCAAGGACCTCGGTATTCGGGCTCGCAGTCGAACCTCAAGCGCGGCGTCCCAGTCTGGTTCGGGCTCGAGCCGGGAGCCGACATGGGCTCCACCCCCGGGCTGACACTTGCCGCGACGGCTGGACCGAACAACGGCATCGGGCCGCAGGTCGGGGCGCCGTTCATACCGAGCCTCGACTGGTACCAGAACTGGATCAAACAGGATCCGAGCTGGCAGTACACCGAGGAGACCTACCAGCAGTTCTGGCAGGACTTCGTGACCTCGGGGAGGATGTTCGACTACGCGCTGGCCACCGATAACCCCAACCTGAGAGCCTTCCGGGATGCCGGCGGGAAGCTCCTCATGTGGCAGGGGCTCGCAGACCAGCTGATCTTCACTGGCGACAGCATCAACTACTACAACCGCGCCCTGTCCGCGATGGGCGGCGTGCGGCCGACCGAGCAGTTCTTCCGCTACTTCCTCGCGCCAGGAGTGGCCCACTGCGGCACGCCCGGGCCCGCCAGCGTGGCACCCACTAACCCAATGCAGGCTGTCGTCGACTGGGTCGAAAAGGGACAGGCACCCGACGTCCTGCCAGCCAGCGGGACGATCAACGGACAGGCGGTTACCCGGCCGCTCTGCCCCTACCCGGACCCGGACGCCGTCTATACCGGGGGCGATCCCAACCAGGCCAGCAGCTACACCTGCCGGCACACTGTCCAGCTGACCAACCCGTTCCACCCCGGCCTCCGGCGAAGTGAGTCTCGAGCTGGTCGCCACTCGATCCGCCGAACGTAGAGCGGTGGTCGGCGGTGGCCGCACGTGCGGCCATCGCGGGTCACGGATTCCATGCGCGACCGAGCGAGGACGACCGTCGGCGACCGTAGAGTCCGCCCCATGCCCACGTTCGTCCTGCGCCTGATCGCTCCGCGCCCGAACTTTGCCCAGACGCTCACCGATTCCGAGCGGGAGATCATGAACCGCCACGCCGCGCACTGGCGTCCGTACCTCGAGCGCGGCGAGATGGTCGTGTTCGGACCGGTCCTCACCGACGAGGACTCGTACGGCCTCGCCGTGGTCGAGACGGACGATGAGCAGGCGCTGCGCGAGTTTGCGGCGCAGGACCCGGTCGTGACGAGCGCAACCGCGGCGTTCGAGCTCGGGCGCCTGGCGGCGGGTCACGTTCGCGAACGCTGATCGCCGGCGACGGTCCACGGCTTGCGCGGCCTGCGTGCGGGCGAGTCTACGATCTCCCGCGATGGCCGTTGACGGGAGCCGATCGTCTGCAGGCGCGGGGGGCGCCGCGCCTGCTGGTGGGTCCGAACGATGAGCGACGTACGGCGGCGAATCCTCGACGAGGGGGCGCACAAGCTCGGCCCGGAAGCTCGCGGCGACGGCGCCGGCTCGCCCACGCGGTCGGGGCTGCGGCGGAGCTTCAACGAGGCGGCCCACAAGCTCGGGCAGTGGCCCGTGCATCCGGCGCCCCCGCCCGAGGACCTGCGTCCTTCCGCGGCTCTGACGGCAGCGGCCGATCCCGAGCGCGACGTCGTTGCACACGCCGGGCGCGCGGTGCTCGCGCTGGGCGCGCTCGGCGTCGTGTACGGCGACATCGGTACCAGCCCGCTCTACACCGAGCAGGTGATCTTCACCCAGCACCGCGCCGCGGCGCACGCCACCGTGGCCGGCGTCTACGGGGTCGTCTCGCTGATCTTCTGGGCGCTGACGGTCGTCGTGACGATCAAGTACGCGGGCTTCATCATGCGCGCCCACAACCGCGGGGATGGCGGGATCATGGCCTTGACGGCGCTGATCCGGCGGCGCAAGGTGGTCCACGCGGCCGTGCTGGTGACGCTCGGCATCTTCGGCGCGTCGCTGTTCTTCGGCGACGGGATGATCACGCCGGCGATCTCCGTCCTGTCCGCGGTCGAGGGGTTGAAGGTGGTCGATCCGGGCCTCGGACATCTGGTGGTGCCGATCTCGCTGGGCATCCTGATTGGGCTGTTCGCGATCCAGCGCAAGGGCACCGGCGCCGTCGGCTGGTTGTTCGGGCCGGTGATCATG
>JAFAZB010000523.1 GCA_019240015.1 Solirubrobacterales bacterium | reverse complement strand
GACCTGCGGCAGGGAGATGCGACGTTGACTGCGATGGATCCCCCAGCACCCGGCGATGGCGAAACGCGCCGCTCCCGCTCGGTGGACGTCTATGAGGTGGCGGTGGCCCGGCTTGACGCCGCGGCGACAGTCTGAGCTGCCGCGGGCGATGCCCATCCCGACGATCGTGCCCTTGGTCCTGCTCGCGGCGGCGTTTACCGCGTAGCGCAAGCTGGCGACGAGGCGGAGAAGCGCGCATGCCTGACGAGCAGCGGCTGCTTGAGCTGATCGCGACCAGCCGTCAGTGGACTCTCGCGGCAGTGACCCGCGCGGGCTATCCCCACTTGACCAACGTCTTGTACGTCTGGGATTCCGAGGAACGGATCGCTCGTGTCTCGACCACCGCCGACCGTGTGAAGGCCCGGCTGCTCCGGCACGATCCTCATGCGGCGCTGCATGTCGCAGGGCAACATTTTTGGTCCTATGCGGTGGGCGAGTGCGATGCTGAGATGTCGGAGGTCGCCCGTACGGCTGGCGATGCGGTCTGCCAGGAGCTGCTCGCGATGGCACGATCGATTCGCGGGGACGTGGACGAGGCGGAATCGTTCAAACGGATGGTCGACGAGCAACGGCTGGTCGTGCGACTGCGGCTGAGACGGCTCTACGGCGTAACGCTCGACGAGCCACCAGGCCGGTAGCACGCCGTACTGCTACGTGATCATGGCGGGATTGGACTCGGCTAGTAGGACGGCGATGAGCGCGGCCCTGACGGGGGAAGTGCATACGCGCTTGGACCGTCCCCGGCTGATCGACGATGCCTGGGGCGATCGCTTCGTGCTCGCCGATGAACGCGAGGCGATCTGGGTCAGACTCGGGGCTAAAGAACCTCGACACGGCGCTGCGCCGCCACCCGACGTACGCGGCAGTGATCCTGCGCACCCGCTTCGCGGAGGACGCGCTGGCTGATGCGGTTCGGCGAGGGGTTCGCCAGTATGTGCTCGTTGGCGCCGGCCTGGACAGCTTTGCGTTTCGCCGCCCGGTGTTTGGTCGAGAGCTGCAGATCTTCGAGGTCGATCACCCAGCCACGCGCAACGGTTCAGGGCCGAGCGGATCAGAGCTGCTGGAATCCCGCTGCCACCGGGTTGGCAACTCGTGCTCGCTGATCTAAGCAAGGCGAGCACGATACGGCTGTGACGATATAGCTCACCCGGGAGACTAAGCTCAACGCGCTCGGTGCGATCGCGCGCTGCGTGCCAGCAGGGAGTCAGCTGGTCTTCGACTACGTCGATCGGGCCGTCCTCGACTCAGCACCGCAAGCGGCTGCGGCCGGCGAACGCCGGATCTCGGGCTTCGACCACGGCCAGCTGCGAGGCGAACTCGTCGCAAGCGGCTGGGAGCTCATCGCGGACTTGGGGCCCGGAGAACTCAACACGCGCTATTGCGCCCGCGGCACCGACGGTCTGACCCCGAGCCCGGGAGCGCATGTAGCCCAAGCACGCGTGCGTTCTTGATCTGCTTCGGGGTCGCCTTGTTTATCTTACACGTGGAGGCTACATATGGCCTCGGACGGAAAGATGCTCACGGGCGTAGGACACGTCTGCCACCAGGTCTAGGCTGCGGTCATGCCTCGGCGCGTAGTTCTAGAAGACCTCATCGATGCGCACGATGTCGCCAAGATCATCGGCCTGGTGCACCGCAACACCGTCAGCCAATACCAGCGCCGCTATCCAGACATGCCTCGCCCGGTCCTCAATCTGGGCCCGGGCTGACCGTGTCTGTGGCTGCGGCCTCAAGTCGAGCATTGGCGCGAACGCCAGGTTGCTCGTGGCCGGACACGCTCAAAGACCAGAACCCCTGCGTGATCGCTGGTGCACCGGTCCGGATGTCCTCGGACCCAAGCCCTGTTCGTGCGATTCCTCCCCTAGCTAGAAAGCACCCACTCCCGATTTTGTGACGGTCCGGACGGCCGTTGCAAAATCGGGAGTACCCCCGAGGGAGGCGGCGTTGGCACCGCGGTTGCTCCGCGCGAAGCACCGTTGCCGTCGCTTCCTTGACAGCCGGACGAGGGCCTCGACTCGCTCTCGAGCACCGGCTGTCGCATGTAGCCCGATGGGGAAGCCGGGCTTTCGTTAAGGCGGCACGCTCTCGTGCATCATCATCGCGTTCTCGTGGGACCGCTGTCGGCCCTTGAATGGGCACACCTCGGCCGCCCTGCGCGTGCCACATGGCACCGGGGTTATCGGCAGAGCGATCTGGTTTGAGCCGATGCTGACGCGGTCGGGCGCTCGGTGAGCCAACGCCAACCGCGAGCACCCTACGGCTTGTGGACGCTGTGGAGGTCGATTACCTCTTGCGTGATCTCCATTGGGAGGTTGGGCTCCACGTTCGCGTCGAACCAAGCGTCGTGCTGCTCCCGCGTCTCCCACACCTCGGCTACGACGAAGCCGTCGCCGCTTCATATGAGACGTGGAGTAGGAAGCCCGGCTGCTTCTTTAGCATCGCGACTAGCGGCGGCGCGCTCTCGTCGTACTGCGCTGAGCTCGTTGCGGCACGGTGTCGAATCAGGACGGGCACTAATCGTTCTCTTTTCAAGGGCTCAGGACGTAGCCGATCATATATTCGACCGCTCATCACGGGAGCATGGCAGTGCTCCACCGTAACGGGGCGATGAGCATGGAGCTGCTTTGATCGACAGGGAGCTGTCGCCCACGGCGATGCTGCCACGTGGGGCGATAGCACTCGTGGGCACGGCTGAACCGACGAGTCACAACTCGAAGCGCAGCCTCGGATAGGGTGGGCGCAACGGACCACAACAAAGGAGGCGGCGATGCATGCGGTGCTCGTGAACGTGAGGCTCTCCGATAACCCGGATCCCACGATTCTGCGGGAGCAAGTCGTGCCTCGGGTCAGGGAGCTTCCGGGCTTCGTCGCCGGCTATTGGACCCGGGGCGACGGGGTAGGCCGATCTGTCGTCGTATTCGACTCGGAGGAGAACGCGAAGGCCGCGTCCGACCTAGTGCCATCGTTGGTTCCTTCCGGAACCACCATCGAGGACAACGACGTGAGCGAGGTAGTCGCACACGCTTAGCGACGAGCAGTCCTCCGGCCGCTCGTGGGTTATCTCTCGCTCATGAGCAGAGGACATGCTTTCGCCTTGATCGATTAGCAGGAGTCGGCCGACCCTCTGCTTGCTCGGCGAGCCGATTGCGTTCACGCGAAAGGAGGTATGCCGCCGGCTCGGCGCGCCATCGCCCGGTCGCCAAGGCGATGGCGCCGGTCGTGCAGGGGCCGGGCGATCGCATTCGAGAGATGCGCTCATCCGCCGACGCCTCGCTGTCAGTTCGCGCTGGTGCTAGCCGTGAGCGCCGCCCGCTGCAAGCAGCCGCCGATTGCGAGTTCCGCGCGGAGCAGGTCCGGGCTCGGCGCGGGCGGCAGGCTCGTCGCGACCACGAAGCAGGCCTGCGGCGACTCGTCAAGTCCTCAAGCGCGGCGGGCTGGAGCAGCGCTGGTCGCGCGCGACGGCGCGGACCTTGTCTGATTGCGGTCCGGCCGGCTCATCGGCGCCGGTCAGGGCCGCGGCCCGGTTCCGGGCTGCACGATCCCGGTCTCGTAGGCGAGCACGACCGCCTGGATCCGGTCGCGCAGCTCGAGCTTCTCCAGCACCCGGCCGACGTGGGTCTTAATCGTCGCGGTCGAGACGACCAATCGTTGGGCGATCTCGGCGTTGGACATCCCGCGCGCGACCAGCGTCAGGATCTCAAGCTCCCTGGGGGTCAGCTCGTCGATCCCGGCCGGCGGGCTCGTCGGCCTGTGGTCGCGCGTGTAGGCCTCGATCAGCCGGCGAGTGACCGACGGCGCGAGCAGCGCCTCACCTGCGGCGACCGTGTGGACGGCGGCGATCAGCGACTCGGGGGCTACGTCCTTGAGCACGAACCCGCTGGCGCCGGCCTGTAGCGCGTCGAACACGTACTCGTCGAGGTCGAACGTCGTCAGGATCAGCACCCGCGGCGCCGGGCTCAGCCTGACGATCCGCCGGGTCGCCTCGAGCCCGTCCATCTCCGGCATCCGGACGTCCATCAGCACGATGCCCGGCCGCAGCCGGCGGGTGACGTCGAGTGCCTGCGCGCCATTGCTGACCTCAGCCAGGACGGCGAGCTCGGGATCGGTCTCGAGTATCATCCGGAACCCGGCGCGGACCAGCGCTTGGTCGTCGGCGATCACGACGCCGAGGCTCACTGTGCCTCCCGCCGGCGCAGCATCCCCACCAGCGAGCGCAGGTCGGTCAGCGTCTCGCGACCGGTGCGCTCGATCACGCTCAGTGACTCCCGCGCCCGCTCCCGGTCGCTGTGCAGCAGCATGCGCGCGCTCCCAGCTTGGACGACCATCGCGCTGACGCTGTGGGCGATGATGTCGTGAAGCTCGACGCTGATCCGCGCGCGCTCGGCGGCGGCCGCCGCCACGGCCTCCTCGCGGCTTAGCGCCAGAGTAGCCTCGGCCAGCTCGGAGAACTGGCGGGCCGACTCTCGATGGCGGCGGATTACCCGGGCGACGCTCCACGTCGGAATGAGCAGCACCGTCACGTACAGAGTCGGCCCGGGGATCGCGCTGAGCGTCGTCGCGGCCCCCGGCGGCATCAGCGCCCAGACAATCATCAGGCCGAGCGCGCTCGCCAGCGCAGTGACCGCACGTCGGCTCGGCAGCCACGCGCCGGCGCCGTAGGAGAGGAGCAGCAGCACCGCCTGGTCGCCGTTGAGGCTTCTGAGGATCTGCCCGAACGGCTTCTGGATCAGCACCACCGCGACGCTCCCCAGGAGCGCCGCGAGCGGCCAGCGCCGGTGGACGGCGAGCGGCGCAACGAACGGCACCAGTGCCACGGCGGTCGCGAGCTCACCGCCATTGGCGATAGTCGCGTGCACCACCTCGAGCACGGCGAGCGTCGCAACTGCGACGGCGAGGTCGAGTCGGCCGACGGTCGCCGCGGTCCGGGCGCTGATCCGCCGTGCTGTCATCCGCCAACCGGGATCAGCGCCCGGACCTCAAAGCCCCCGGCGACGGTGCGGCCATGCTCCACGGTACCGCCGTGCATCGTCACCCGCTCGCGCATCCCGATCAGGCCGTGCCCGCCGCCGGGTGCCCGGCCGCCGCCGCCACCACCACCACCACCACCGCTGTCGAGCACCTCAAGCTCCAGCTCGCCGCTACGCCAGCGAACGCGGACGTCGGCGCGGGCGGGGGCGGCGTACCTGATCGCGTTCGTCAGCGCCTCCTGCACGACACGGTAGGCGCAGAGGTCAAGCGCGGGCGAGACCGACAGCGCGTCGCCGTCGGTCCGCAGGGTGGTGTCGAGACCAGCGGTGCGGGCACCCGCGATCAGCGCCGGAAGATCGTGCAGCCCGGGCTGTGGCGCACGTGTCTGCGGCTCGTCCTCGCCGAGCAGCCCGAGCAGCCGGCGCATCTCCACCAGCGCCTCGTTGCCGGCGTGCTCGACTGCGCGCAGGGACGCCTCCGCCCGGTCAATATCGGCGTCGAGCACGAGCCGCGCGCCGCCGGCCTGGATCACCATCACCGAAACGTTGTGGGCGATCACGTCGTGCAACTCCCGCGCAATCCGTGCCCGCTCCGCGGCCACAGCCCGCGACGCCACGCGCTCGCGCTTGCGGCCGGCGGCCGCGGCGTGCGCCTCCTCGCTGCGCGTATGGGCGTCACGGCGGCGCACGACCAGTCCAAGCAGGTATGGCGTGAACAGACCAAACCCGTCGACGGCCGCGGCGGTCGACGGGCCGCCGCCCCCGGTCGTTAGCCGGGTGGCGCCGACCGCGACCAGCGCGAGGACCATGGTGCGTGCCGATATACGCTCCGGGACGTACGCGCCGAGCGCATAGAAGACGAGGATCGTCCCGAGCGCCGGCGTGGTCAGCCCGCGCACAACACCGGTGTCGCCGAGCATCGCCTGCACCGTCATCGTGACGAGCAGCAGGGCGACGGCCAGCAGCGCGGCGCGGCGGCAAGTGACCGCTACCCCGATCAGAACGCTCACCACGACACCGTCAACGCTGACCCGGTCGAGGACGGCGAGCTGGATCACGGTCCCGGCCGCCACCGCCATCCCGAGGATCGCGTCGGGCACTGCAGCCCGCTTCGGTCC
>JAFAZB010000518.1 GCA_019240015.1 Solirubrobacterales bacterium | reverse complement strand
CGCGGGGGCGGCGTCGGTCGCGGGGGGAGACGGGCCCCGGGGGTGCGATCTGGGCTGCGCACCGCGTACCGCGCCCGCGAGCATGCACGAGCACCCAAACTGGACAGCCAAAATGCGAGATGGGTGGTCATGCATGTCTGCAATGTTCGAGGACCCATTTCGGCCGGAGCTGCCCCAATTTGGGTGCTCGTGCAGGTTGTCGGCCGCCTCCCGTCCCGGCCGCGCCGCGCGACCGCCCCCGCCCCTCGTCGCGACTCCGCCCCGCGTCGCGACCCGCGCGACCGCCCTATCCCCCGCCCCTGATCACGAACCCCCGCGCCGCCAGCTCGCCGAGCGCGTCCTCGAACGAGGCGAAGTCCCGGTTCAGCAGCGCGTCGATCGGCCGCCCGGATGGACCGGCGGCGCGCACCCAGCGCCGCAACACCGCCGGGCCGGCCTGCTCGGCGGCTTCGTCGAGCAGCTCGAGCAGGATCGCGAGCTCGGGCCGGTGATCGAGCTGGCCCGAGAGCAGCGTCAGCGGATCCACCTTCAGCAGCTGGCAGAGCTCGTCTTCGCTCAGCCCCAGCAGGTCCATTAGGCGTAGTGCCCGCTCGCCGTGGCGCGCCTGGCTCATCGGCCGGCGGCGGGCCGCCCGGGCCCCGTCCCCTCTAGAACAGCTGGTTCTCCCCGCCGAACACCTCGCTGACCGAGCCGTCGGTGAAGATCTGGCGGATCGAGCTGGTGAGCAGGTCGGCGCAGGAGAGCACGCGCACGTTCTCAGGTGCGCCGGGGGGCACGGGAATGGTGTCGGTCACGACCACCTGCTCGAATCTGGCCGCCTCGAGGTTCTCCCACGCGTTACCGGAGAAGTTGCCGTGCGTGGCGGCCGCGTAGACGGTCCGGGCTCCGGCGTCGAGCACCGCCTGCGCTGCCGCTTTCAAGGTCCCCGCCGTGCCGATCAGGTCGTCGACCAGCACCGCGTTCTTGCCCGCCACGTCGCCGATCACGTAGCCGATCTCGGCCACCTGCTGGGCGGGGCGCTCCTTGTTGAGGATCGCCAGGTCGGCGCCGATCTCCGACGCGAACTTCTTGTTCAGCTTCACGCGGCCGGCGTCGGGCGCGACCACCACCAGATCCTCCAGGCCCAGGTCGGCGAAGTACCGGGTCAGCATGAACAGCGCGGTCATGTGATCGCAGGGCTTTTGGAAGAAGCCCTGGATCTGGCCGGAGTGCAGGTCCATCGTCAGGATCCGGTCGATCCCGGCCGACTCGAGCATCCGCGCGACGAGCCGGGCGCTGATCGGCTCGCGCGGAGCCGACTTCTTGTCCTGCCGGCTGTACCCGTACCAGGGCGTGACGGCGATCACCCGGTGCGCCGATCCGCCGACCGCGGCATCGATCATGAACAGCAGCTCGATCAGGGCGTCGTTGGCGCTCAGCCCGGTGTCGGCATTGCTGCAGGTCGGCTGGACGATGAACACGTCCGCGCCGCGCACGGACTCCTCATAGCGGCAGTAGACCTCGCCGTTGGCAAACGTCTTCAGCGTCACTCGGGCGAGGTCGACGCCGAGCTTGTCGGCGATCCGCGCCGCGAGCCCAGGATTCGCGCGGCCCGCGACCAGCATCAGCCGCTTGCTGTACTCGACCCGCAGATCGGTCGGAGCTGGGCTCGTCTCGAGCACGCTCATGACGGCGAGTCTACGCTCGGCGAAGGACGGTTTGCCGGCCCTGTGCGCTGCTCGCGTCGCGCGGCGTAGCCCTCGATGTTCTCCTGTCGGGAGCGCGCCACGCCCAGGGCCCCCGGAGGAACGTCTTTGGTGATCACCGAGCCGGCGGCGGTGTAGGCATCGTCGCCGACTGTCACGGGCGCGATCAGGGAGGTGTGCACCCCGCCGCGCACTCGGGCGCCGATCGTGGTGCGGTTCTTGCGCACGTAGTCGTAGTTGGCGGTGATCGTGCCCGCGCCGATGTTGGTCCGCTCCCCGATCTCGGCGTCGCCGATGTAGGACAGGTGGGGCACCTTCGCGCCGGCCCCGAGGTCGGAGTTCTTGATCTCGACGAAGGTCCCCGCCTTGGCTCCCTCCCGCAACACCGCCCCGGGCCGCAGGTAGGCGAACGGCCCGACGCTGACGCGATCGCCGACGTCCGCGCCCTGCACGTAGGCGTGGAGCACGCTCGCCTGCTCGCCGATCCGGCTGTCGATCACCGTCGCGTGCGGGCCGACCGTGGAGCCGGGACCGATCTGGGTGGCGCCCTGGAGGCTCGTGAACGGCGCGATCACTGCGTCCTGCCCGATCCGCACCTGGGCGTCGATCACGGTCGCCGCGGGGTCGGTGATCGTGACCCCCGCGAGCATGTGACGATCGTGGATCCGCTGCTGCGCCAGCGCCCGAACGGCGGCCAGGCCACGGCGGTCGTTGACCCCCAGCGTCTCGGAGGGATCGGATAGCTCGTGGGCGACGACGGTGCGCTCGTGCCGGCGGATGATCGGCAGCACATCGGGCAGGTAGAACTCCCCCTGGGCGTTGTCGCTGCGGATCTCCTCGAGCGCCGCGAGCAGCGCGCGACCATCGAACGCGTAGAGGCCGGCGTTGACCTCGCGGATGTGCAGCTCGAGCTCGCTGGCGTCGCCCGGCGCCTTGGTCTCGACGACCCGCTCGACGGTGCCGTCGGGGGCCCGGATCACGCGGCCGTAACCGCTCGCGTTCTCGAGCACGGCGGTCGAGATCGTGGCCGCCGCGCCGGAGCGCCGATGGCTCTCGGCGAGCCGGTTGATCGTGTGCGGCGTGATCAGCGGCGTATCCCCGTTGAGCACGATCACGGTGCCGGCGGGGTCGATGTGGGTGGCCGCCGCCTTGACCGCGTCGGCGGTCCCCAGTGGCCGCTGCTGGATCGCCAGCTCCACCGCGCCGTCGAGCGTCGACTCGAGCTCGCGCCCGGGCCCATCCACGACCACGATCTTCGCCGCCCCCGCCGCCTGAGCCGCGGCCACCGGCCACGCCACCATCGGCAGCCCGCACAGCTGGTGCAGGAGCTTGGGCGTGGCCGAGCGCATCCTGGTGCCCTGCCCTGCGGCGAGGATCACGACGAGCGGCGCGCTCACGCGCAGATCGTAGGCGATCGCACGCCCGGCGACGGCCCGGGCGCGGCGTCGCAACGAGGCTTGCGCGCGCTCAGCACGCCCCGGGGTCCGGCACGGCGGCGAACCGCCAGCCGTAGTAGAGCGCGGCCAGCTTGTAGGCGTCCTGCTCGGTCGGGTTGGTGGTCCTGCCGGTGCGCACGTCGGCGCAGATCGCGGCCTGGACCTGGGCCTGGGACGCGTACGGCCCGAGCGCCATCGCCCGGTACTCGCCGGCGCCGTAGTGCTGCCAGGCGAGCCGGTTCAGCCGCCCGTCCGCGCAGCTCAGCGGCCCGACCGTGCCGTCGGCGAAGAACTGCAGCTGCTGGGTGCACTCGGCGACCTTGGGCGGAACCTTGGCGGGCGCCAGAATCGCGCGGTCGGCGGCAACGCGCGGCGTGCTCGAGCCGCTGGTCGCGGCCACCACGGCGGCCGCGCACACCGCGGCGAGCGCGATCCCCGCGAGTGCGCCGCGCACGGCCCGCGGCACCGCGCGCCAGGCCCGCGTCCACGGCCGGTCGTAGCGCTTGGCGACCGCGCACAGCTGGCCCAGGTCATAGCCCCAGCGCTTGATGCTGAGCTCGCGCGCCTGGAGCTTTGACAGCTCGGCGAGCTCGTCAGGCAGCTCGGCGGCGCTCGGCATCGTCGCGCCCTCGACCAGTACCGGCACGACCTGCATCCCGTCGCGCCCGAGCGCCGCCACGATCTCTTGGCGCACGTAGTCGGCGGGGTCATCGATCCGGCGCGAGCCGTTGGGGAGCTTCGCGGTCAGCCAGCGGTCGCCGATCATCACGAACGTCACCTGCGCGGCGTCGAGCGCCCCCTCGATCCGGCGCTCGAAGTTGACCCCGGCGTCGATCGAGTTGACATCGACGAACACGCGCGAGCGCCCGAAGCGCTCCGTCAGGTCAGCCGCCAGCCGGCCGGTCTCGCCCGAGGTGTCCTCGTGGCGGTAGGAGATGAAGATGCTCGCCACCGCGCGTCAGGTCTGGGTGGTGAGCTCGGCCGCGAACGCGGTCAGCTCGGGAGAGCGGCGCCCCGACAGCGCCAGGAAGCGCTGGATCGTGGGCGTCTGATGGATCACGCACTGCATCGAGCTGGCGCCCCAAGATTTGACCAGCGTGGCGTAGCCCGGATTGGCGGCGGCGCCCTTGGTCCACCACCTGGCGAAGTCGCGCGGGTCGGGCGCGCCGCTGAACGCGAGCACCACGTACCCGGCGTCGACCGGCGTGCTCTGGGCGTCGTGCAGCAGCTGGACGTGCAGGCGCATCAGCCAGCTGTCCAAGCCACCGGGACCGTAGGCGGCCAGCGGCAGGTCGAAGGTGATGCGGAAGCGGTCGACCTGACCGGCCGGCACCTGCTCGTTTACGACCTGGTCGACCGAGCCGCCGACCGTGGTCGGCAGCACCGTGTCATAGGTCGCCGAGAGCGGCGCGCCGCCCGCGCTGAAGCAGGGCTTGATCTCGAGCGCGTCCACGACCGTGATCCGGGCCCGGGTCACGTCCGCCAGCTGGGTCCCCAGGTTGTGGATCTTCAGCTCGATCCACGGCTTGGTGGCCTCCACCTGGATGTCGGGCTTGAGGTTCCCGAGGCTCTGGTACTTGGCGAGCGGGTTGGCGACCGGGACGTCGTCGACGCGCACGTTGGCGGCCGCCGCGCCGCCGCCCGAGCTGGCAAGCAGCACGGCCACGACCGCCACCGCGAGCAAGGCGGCGGCCGCGAGCGCCACCCCGAGGCGAGCTCGGGCCAGGCGCAGGCCGCGCGTCATCCGGCCGGTCGCGCTGAGCTCGTCGACGCGTCTCGCGAGCTGCTCGACGTCGTAGCGCCAGTGCTCGTTGGCGAGCCTGAT
>JAFAZB010000402.1 GCA_019240015.1 Solirubrobacterales bacterium | reverse complement strand
TCGGCGAGCCGGCCGGCGTACCCCGCCGTGTCCTCACGCCTGTAAGAGATGAAGATGCTCGCCATCGCTACCGCCCCAGGAGCCACGACTTCCGCGTGCCGGCTCCAGCCTGCGACCGGATCCTACACTTCCGCCAGCCCTTGGGGGGTGGTCCAACTGGCAGCGACGCCGGGTTTTGGTCCCGGAAATCGGGGTTCGAGTCCCTGCCCCCCAGCTCGATCCGGCCGTCCGGGCCCCCCGGCCCGCTCACCCCTGCTCGAAGCGGTACACGGTGCCGGCCGCGGTCGGCGGTTCCCTCGCCAGCCGGGGCAGCGCGCCGCGCAGCAGCTCGGCGAAGATCGCCGGGCTCGACCCCATCAGCTCGATCAGCCTCGCGACCGGAGTTGGCTCGCCGGGCTTGACCTCGTTCGCGTAGTCGGTCACGAATCCGATCAGCGCGAACGGCAGCTCGAGCTCGCCGCACAGCACGGTCTCGGGTCCCCCGGTCTGGCTGACCGCGACCACGCCGCAGCTCGCCAGCTGGGCGATCTCGGTCGGGGTGTTGAACCGCGGGCCGTCCACGTGGCCGTAGGTGCCGCCGTCCCTGGCGGGGTGGCCGGCGGTCGCCGCCGCGGCCAGCAGCGCCGCCCGGATGCCCTGCGCGAACGGCCCGCCGTGCAGGATCCAGTGGCCCCGAAGGCGATCGCCCGGCGCGGTGAAGAACGTGCACAGCGTGCCGTCCGGCAGCCGGTTGGAGCTGAAGTGCAGGTCGTCGAACACGACCAGTGAGCCGAGCGGCAGGGTCGGGTCGACCGCTCCGCAGGCGGTGCAGCCGATCACGGCGCTCGCCCCCAGCTCATGCAGCGCCCAGATGTTGGCCCGGTGGGCGACGTGATTGGAGAGCCGCGCGTGACCGGCCCCGTGGCGCGAGACGTGCAGCGCCGCGACCCCCGCGTACTCCCCGCGCGAGACCTCGACCTCGCCGAACGGGGTCCGCACGGGCTCGGCTTGCGCGCGCTCGAAGCCGGGTAGCGCGTAGGTCCCCGAGCCGGTGATGATCCCGATCGACATGGCGCGCGATGCTAACCGCTGGATCGTGCTCTACGACGCCGACTGTGGCTTCTGCCGCTGGTCGTTGGCGCTGCTGCTGGCGCTCGATCGCCGCCGCCGGTTGCGCCCGCTGGCGCTCGAGAGCGCCGACGCGGACGCGCTCCTCTCGGATCTCACGCCGGCGCAGCGCGCGGCCTCCTGGCACCTGATCTCACCACAGCGGCGGCGCTGGTCGGCGGGCGCGGCGGCGCCGCCGCTGCTGGCGCTGCTGCCTGGCGGTCGCCTGCCCGCGGCCGCCCTCGCCGGCGCGCCCCGCCTGACCGAGCGGGCCTACCGCTGGGTCGCCGATCATCGCTCCCAGCTCAGCCGCGCGCTGCCGAGCTCCACGAAGGAGCGCGCCCGCCGGCGGATCGCCCGCCGCGAGTAGGCCCGGTCGCCCCCCGCGCCGCCCCCCCGGCCGAACCCGGCTCAGCCCAAGGCGGGCTGATGCTCGGCCAGCCAGCCGTCGAGCGCGGTGGCCTTCTCGGTGTCCTCGTAGACCTCGTACTCGGTGATCCTCCCCCACCGCATCCGCCCCCAGATCACGAACCGGTTCTCGTACACGGTCTCGCCCGCGGACGAGCGCAGGTGGTCGTGGCCGCGGACGCAGACGGTCATGCGCCAGGGAAAGCCCTTCACGAGCACCTCGTCGGGATAGGTCTGGATTCCCACCCGGGTCAGGCGACGCAGCCACCGCTCGACCTCTCCCTTGCCCTCCATCACCCCGCCCCAGGAGCTCCTGCCCGGGAACGTGAACCTGACGTGATCGGCCTCCAGCCTCAGCGTCGGCCCGATGTCGCCCGCCCTGGTGCGCGACATCGCGTATGAGATCACCTGCTTGGCCAGCCACGAGACCATGTCCGCCTCCTAGATCGTCGCTCCAGGAACCGAGTATCGCGATCTTGGAGGGGGTCGGCGCATGCGCCGACCCCGGGCGGGGCCGCATGCGGCCCCGCCGGCCGGCGCGCATGCGCGCCGGCCACCATTCCCTAGCGCGGGACGCGTCCCCCTTCGGCGCCGGGCTCGGTCGCGGGGCCGCGGGGCGCCGCGATCCCGAGCACCCGCATCGCCTTCAGCCCGAGCGAGAGCTTCTCGCGCCCGTCGGTGGAGGACACGTCGAGACCGCTCAGCTCGCGCACGCGTTCGAACCGGTAGCGGATCGTGTG
>JAFAZB010000268.1 GCA_019240015.1 Solirubrobacterales bacterium | reverse complement strand
CCCCCGGCCCCCGAGCCGCCGCCGCTCCAGCCGCCGCCCCCGGCCCCCGACGCGCCACCCATCTCGGGTGAGCGGCCGGGAGAGGCCCGGCTCAGGGAGACGGTTGCCGCCCTACGCTCAGAGCTCGAGGATCGAGCGGTCAGGGAGGCACAGCTCCGCGGCGAGCTGACCGATGCCCAAGCCGAGCTGGAGTCGCGCGCGGCGAGGCAGGGGCGCCTGGAGGCGACGCACGCGGCGCTTCGCCGGGAGCTCGATCAGCTGGCCGAGCTGATCAGGCAGGAGAGCGCGCAGCGCGCTTCGCTCGAGTCGAGGGCGTCGATCATGACCGCCCGGGTCGGCGAGCTCGAGGGGCAGCTGACCGAGGCCCAACAGGAGCTCGGCGATGCCCAGCAGCAGCTCGGGGATGCTCAGCAGCAGCTCGCGCGGACCCAGCAGGAGCTGGCGGGGGCTCGCGAGGAGCACGCCGAGGCCCAGCAGCAGATCGCCGGCGTGACGGAGCTCCGTGACCGCTACGAGGAGGAGGCGGCCAGTCTCCGTGCCGAGGTAGCCGATTTGCAGGCCACCGTCGAGCGCGAGACCGGCGCCCGCGTGCGTCTCGAGGCCCACGAGCATGAGCTGTCCGCCGAGCTCTCGGACGTGCACGTGCAGCTCGCGGCGATCACCGTGTCTCGCGACGCGGCGGTCAGCGACGCGAAGGGCCTACGCGCGGAGCTCGATCGGCTGGGCGTCGAGCTGGCCAGCGCACGGGAGCAGATGGGGACCGCGGATGACGAGCTCGGCGAGGCCCAAACGCTGCTCTCCGAGGCTCGCGCGCTGTCCGCGCGCTTGCGTGAGCGCCAGGCGGGCGACGCGGAGGAGACCGAGCCGAGCAGCTAGCGTCGCGAATGGCGAATCCGTCCGCCCGGGCGCCTACCTTCGGGCGCGATGAGCGAGCCACCGGGAGCGCCGTCCGCGCTCGGAATCGAGACGGTCGAGTGGTTCGCCGAGGGGGGCGAAAATCTCACCGTCAGGATCACCGGGCGATGGCGCCGTCGGCGTCCGGCCTGGAGCGGTCAGCCGCTGCTGGTGATCGAGGCACACGGGAGACGTCACCGCTTTCCCGCGATGCCGGAACCGCCGAGCCTGACCGGCACGGTTCCCGGGACCTGGCGCATGAGCTTCTCGATCCCGGCCTGGCTGGCGCCTCACCTCGGTGGGCGCACCTGGCTTCAGTTCGGCGCCGTCGTGGTGCCGCTTCCGACCGCGGTCGAGCCCGTGGGGGCCGGGCCCGCCGGGGAGGCGCGAGCCGCGGACCCCGAGCCCGAGCCGCCCGAGCCATCCGAGCCCGAGCCCGCGGAGCCAACCGACCCCCAGACGCTGGCGGCGCGGCGCCAGCGAAGCTCGGAGCTGGCCGCCGAGAGCGCGCGTCGGCGCGCCGCCGAGGCAGAAGATGCAGCGGCGGAGTTGGCCGCTCGGATCGAGGAGTTCGAGCGCGAGCTCGTCCACGCTCGGAGCGAAACCGCGCGACTGGGGGCGCTGCTCGCGAGCAGCGATCGCGACCGGCGGACCGCCGAGCAGCGCATGCATGCCGAGCATGCGCTCAGGCTCGAGCTCGAGGAAGCGCTCACGGCACGGACGCGCGAGGCGGAGAGCGCGCAGCGGGTGCTCGGCGAGCTGGCCGCCGCCGAGGAGCGGGTGCGGCAGCTCGAGCGTGAGATCGAGCTGCTTCGCCGGCGCGCGGACGAGGCCGAGCAACTCGCCGCTGCGGCGCGGGCCTCGCGCGAGCGGGCAGAGCGCCGCGAGGCCGAGCGCGCGTTGGAAGCAGAGCGCGCGTTGCAGGCGCAGCGGGGGCGCAGCGCGGAGCTGGTGCGGAAGGCGGGGCTTGCGCTCGCGGCGGAACGCGGGCTGGTGGCGCTTCAGGCGACGCGGTCGGCGCGGATGCCGGCCGAGCCTCCGTGCCGGCCGGCGCCGGCCCGCTCCAACCCGCCGGCCGACGCCGACCCTCCCACCAACCCCGACCCCCCAAGCGTCCCTGGCGAGCCATCCGATGGGCCGGGGGGGCAGAGCAGACTGGACGCGATGGCCCGCGAGCTCGAGGCACGTGCCGCCGCGGAGGCGCACCTGCGCGCGGAGCTGGTCACGGCGAGGGCCCGGCTGGAGGCGAGGCTGGGGGCGGAGAGTCAGCTTTCGGCGACGTTGGAGCAGCTGCGGCGCGAGCTCGACGGGCTTCGATCGACCGCCGAGCGCGAAAGCGCCGCCCGCGCGCGCGCCCAACAGCGGGCCGCGGAGCTCGAACGCGAGCTGCGCGATCAGCGGGTGCGCTCGGAGCGCGCCTACCGCGCGATCGAAGAGCTGCGCACGGCGCTCGCAGCCGTCCGCGCGTTGCAGGCCTCCTCGGAGTCGGCGCGCCCGGCCGACGTGATCGAGCCCCAGCGCCTGGCCGAGGCGCTGGCGCGCCTGCGCGAGGCGGCCACGCCCGAGGAGCAGGAGGCGGCGCAGGAGCCCCCAGAGGAGCCCGCGCCGAGCGGGGTGCAGGAGCGCAGCGAGGATCCGGAGCCGCCGCGGCTCGTGTTCCTCGAGCCGCCTGACAATCAACAGCAGCCCGAGCCCGGCGGGGCGCAACGGCCCTGGCTAGCGCCGGTGTTCCGCGCGCTCGCGAGGCGGGACGCCGCCGGCGCCGGTCGTCTGCTGCTCGACCTGCTTCCTGCTCAGCGTGCGGCGTACCCGCGTCCGGTCGCCTACGACCTGGTCCTCGGCGAGGAGTTCGGGTGCGTCCAGGTGACGGTTCGTACGGACGCCCCTGAGATCGTCTACAGCGACGCTCCGCGCCCCTCGGCGCACGTCGACTTCCAGGCTGTGGGGGATCTCGCCAGCCTCGCTCGGCTGCTCACCGCGGGCCCGCTGCGCCGCCGCCTTGGTCCTGGCGTGGCGCGCGTCCGCGGCGATCGCGATCTGCTCGCGGCGCTGCGGGCCTTGATCCGCACGCCGCTGGAGCTGAGCACGCTGTATGCGGAGGGCGTGCGGATCGAGCCATCGCGGGTGCTGAGCGTGGTCGCGCTGATGATCGAGCCGTCATGGACGGCGGGCGAGCGCTTCACGATCGCCCATCGGGAGACCGATCGTGTGCTCGGTGCTCTCCAGGTCCGTGACGGCGCCGCGCCAAGGGCCGCGGGGAGCCCGCCGGAAGGACCGGTGCAGACCACGATCGTCTGTCCGAAGGACGAACTGCTGGCGGTGCTCGCGGGCGAGCGGCCGCAACGACTCGAGGTCCGTGGCGAGCAGCGGCCGTTCGCGCTTCTGCTGGCGTGGATCAAGCGCGCACAGAGCGGCTGAAATCGGCTGGGCCGCTGCCCGGACGCGGCCACGGCGTCCGCGCCGGTGCATATCCTCGCTACAGCCGCCATGAGCCCCAGCTGCGCCCATCTGCACGTGCACTCCGAGTACTCCCTGCTCGACGGCGCCTGCAAGATCGAGGACCTCGCCGCGCGCGCGGCCTCGTTCGAGCAACCGGCTCTCGGACTGACCGATCATGGCGTCATGAACGGTTCGATCGAGCTGTTCACGGCTTGCCGACGACACGGAATCAAGCCGATCCTCGGGTGCGAGCTGTACGTGGTGGAAGACCACGGGCGGCGGGCTCCCGGCCGGCTCGACCGGTTCCACCTGACGCTCCTGGCGGCGAACCCAGCCGGTTATCGCAACCTGGTCAAGCTGTCCTCGGCCGGCTTCCTCGAGGGCTACCAGCGCGGTAAGCCGTCGGTCGACCTCGAGCAGATCGCCGCCCATGGCGAAGGGTTGATCGCGCTCACGGGCTGTCTGCAGTCCCGCTTCTGCCAGCACCTGCTGGACGGTAGGGCGGCAGATGCGCGCGCCCATGCAGATCAGCTGCTCAATGCGTTGGGAGCCGAGAACGTGTACTTCGAGGTGCAGAAGAACGGGCTCGCCGCCCAAGAGAAGGCAAACGAAGGGATCGTCAGGATCGCCCGCGAGCTGGGTCGGCCGCTGGTCGGGACGGGCGACGTCCATTATCTGCGCCGCGAGGACTACCACCGCCACGCGGCCCTGCTCTGCGTGCAGACGAAATCGACGCTCAGCGAACCCAAGATCAACTTCGAGCGCAATGAGTTCTACCTGCGCTCCAGCGATGAGATGGCGCAGGCTTTCACCGAGTTGCCAGAAGCTGTGGCCAGCACGCTGGAGATCGCGGAGCGCTGCGACGTGGAGCTCGAGCTCGAGCGCCAGCTGATCCCTCGCTACCCCACGCCTGATGGCGCGAGCGAGAGCGCTTACCTGCGTTCGCGCGTGTTGGAGGGGCTCAGGCATCGGTACAGCGATCCGCCGCCGGCGCAAGCCGTCGAGCGAGCCGAGTACGAGCTCGACGTGGTCGAACGGATGGGTTTCAGCGGCTATTTCCTGATCGTTTGGGACTTCGTCAAGTACGCCAAGGACTCGGGGATCGCGGTCGGACCGGGTCGCGGCTCGGCCGCCGGCTCGCTCGTCGCCTACGCGCTGCAGATCACCGATGTCGACCCGCTGCGCTATGACCTGCTGTTCGAGCGGTTCCTGAATCCCGAGCGGGTCTCGATGCCCGATATCGACATCGACTTCTCGGTCCGTGGCCGCGAGCGTGTGATCCGCTACGTGACCGAGAAATACGGGCGCGAATCGGTCGCACAGATCGTGACCTTCGGCAAGATGTTCCCGCGCGCCGCCACCCGGGACGCGGCACGGGTGCTGGGACATGACTACGGCGCCGGCGACCGGCTCGCGAAGCTGATCCCGGACCCGGTGATGGGCCGCCCGCCGAGCTTCGAGGACTGCCTGAAGCCCGGGCAACCGCTGCGCGCCGAGATCGATCGCGACGGCACCGCCAAGGAGATCGTCGAGGTGGCGCAGGGCCTCGAGGGGATCGTCCGCAACTCCTCGATCCACGCTGCCGCGGTGGTGATCGCCGACCGCCCGCTGACCGACATCGTCCCGCTCCAGATCGCCGACGCCGGCGTGGACGAGAAGGGCGAGAAGGTGTTCCGCATCGTCACCCAGTTCACGATGAAGCCGATCGAGCAGATCGGGCTGTTGAAGATGGACTTCCTGGGGTTGCGCAACCTCGATGTGATCGAGGACGCGCTCGACATCATCGAGCGCTCGAGTGGCGAGCGCCCCGACATGACGACGCTGCCCCTCGACGACCCCAAGACCTACGAGATGATGGCCCGCGGCGACTCGATCGGCGTGTTCCAGTTCGAGTCCGAGGGGATGCGGGAGACGCTCAAGCGCGTGCAGCCCTCAGACTTCGAGCACCTGATCGCGCTCAACGCCCTGTACCGCCCTGGGCCGATGGAGCAGATCCCGGCCTACACGCGCGGCAAGCACAACCACGAGGCCGTTACCTACGCCGACGAGCGTCTGCGGCCGATCCTGGAATCGACCCACGGGGTGGTTGTCTACCAGGAGCAGGCGATGCAGATCGCCAAGGAGATCGCCGGCTTCAGCGGCGCCAAGGCGGATGACCTGCGCAAGGCGATCGGCAAGAAGAACCGCGAGGCGATGGCCAAGCTCAAGCCCGAGTTCTTTGCCGGCTGCCGCACCTCTGGCACCGCCGAGCAAGTGACCGAGCAGCTGTGGACCGCGAACGAGCGCTCGGCCGACTATTCGTTCAACAAATCGCACTCCGCGTGCTACGCCTTGATCGCGTACCGGACCGCGTGGCTGAAGGCCAACTTCCCCGCCGAGTACATGGCCGCGCTGATCTCCTCGGTGATGGACACCAAGGACAAGGTCCCGTTCTTCGTCGCCCAGGCCGAGCAGATGGGGATCTCGATCCTGCCCCCGGACGTAAACCTCTCAGACCACGAGTTCGTGGTCGTAGACGGCAACATCCGGTTCGGTCTCGACGCCGTCAAGGGCGTCGGCTATCAGGCGGTCGAGGCGATCAAGCGAGCGCGGGTGGAAGGGGGTCCGTTCCGCGATCTGTGGGACTTTTGCTCCCGGGTCGACAACCGGACGGTCAACAAGAAGTCGATCGAGGCGCTCATCAAGTGCGGGGCGCTCGGCTCGACCGGAGCGTCTCGCAAGGGGATGCTGTCGGTGCTGGAGCAGGCGCAGGCGGCCGGCCAGAAGTCCCAGCAGGACGCCCAGATCGGTCAGGGGTCGATCTTCGACCTCGGCCTGAACCTCGGCGCCGGCCTGGCCGCGCCGGGCGCGGGCGACTCCACTCGGGTGCTGGCGCCGAGCCACGCGCCGATCCCGCTGGGGGAATACGACCGCGCGCAATTGCTGGCGGCCGAGAAGGAGTCGATCGGGCTGTTCATCTCCGCCCACCCGCTCAAGGAGGTGGGAGCCGCGCTCGGCGAGCGGGTCGACTGCCCGCTCAGCACGCTCCCGGGGCGCCGTGACGGGGACTGGGTCACGGTGGGCGGGATGATCACCCAGGCCAAGCGGATCCGAACCAAGAAGGGCGACCCGATGATGTTCGCAACGCTCGACGACCTCGAGGCGTCGGTCGAGATCCTGGTGTTCGGAAACGCGCTCGCGTCCAGCGAGGAGGCGCTCAGGCCGGACTCGATCGTGCTTGTACGTGGCCGGGTCGACCACAAGGACCGTGACAAGACCTGCATCGTCGCCCAGCAGGTGGAGCGCTTTCAGCCGAGCTCCGAAGAGGTGCAGCGGGCCGAGGAGGAGGCGGCGCGGCGAGTGCTGCGGCCGGCCGCACTCCGCCTGCGCGTCGACGCGAGCGCCTTGCCCGCGGCCGTGCTCGGCGAGCTCAAGGAGCTGCTGGCCGGCTTTCCCGGTGACTGCGACGTGGTAATCGAGCTGAGCACCTCGGTCGGCGAGCGGCGGCTGAGGCTTGGCCCCGGCTTCCGGGTCAGCCGCGGCCCTGGGCTGCATGCGGAGCTCGACGCGCTGCTCGGCCGGGCGCTGCTGAGAGGCGACGCGTCGCCGGTCGCGGCCTCGGCCTGAGCGCCGTCCCCAGGCTCACTTGACGTGCAGGTTTATGCCGAGCAGC
>JAFAZB010000174.1 GCA_019240015.1 Solirubrobacterales bacterium | reverse complement strand
GGATACTGCCCGCGGCCGGACTTTCAGGCAGTTGGGAGCGGCGGTGCATCTGCGCTCGCTACCGTCTCGGGGCGTGCTGCCGCTGCTCGCCGGCCTGCTGGCGATACCCAACTGCTACCTGCTGCTGTTGCTGGGAGCCGCGTTCCGCGGCCGCGGCTCGGTTGCTGACAGCCAGGACATGGGAATCGAGAGCGCGCGGCGGTTCGTCGTCCTCGTGCCGGCGCACGATGAGGGGGAGGGGTTGCTCCCAACGCTCGCCGCGCTCGCCGGGCAGGAGTTTCCAGCGCAGTGCTACACGGTGGTCGTGATCGCCGACAACTGCGCCGACGACACCGCAGCGGTGGCCCGGCGGGCGGACGTGATCGTGCTCGAACGCTTCGATCCCGATCGACCGGGCAAGGGTCACGCGCTCCACTGGGCGCTCGCCCGGGTCGGGGAATTGGTCCCATACGACTCGGTGGTGATCGTCGATGCGGATTGCGTAGCCTCGCCGAACCTGCTGGGCGCATTGTCCGCGGGCCTGCGCGCGGGCAACGCGGCTGTGCAGGCGAACTACGTGGTCGCAAACCCTGAGGAGTCGTGGTCGGCGGCGCTGCGCTACGCCGCCTTCATCGGGATGAACACGGTTCGGCCGCTCGGCAAGACCCACCTCGGGCTCTCGAGCGGGCTGCTGGGAACCGGGATGGCGCTCACGCGCGAGCTGCTCGACGAGGTCCCCTGGGACGCCTTCTCGATCGTCGAGGATGCCGAGTACCACAACAAGCTCGTCGCCGCCGGCCGGAAGGTGGCGTTCATCGCCGACGCATACGTCAGCTCTTCGATGCCGGCATCGCTGAAGGGCAGCGGCACGCAGCAGTTGCGCTGGGAGGGCGGCCGCGGCGTGACGCTGCGCCAGTCCGCAGTTCCCCTCCTACGGGCGGCGATCCGTCACAAGGATCCGGTGCGCCTGAACGCTGCCCTCGAGTGGCTGGTCCCGCCTCAATCGTTGCTGATCACGGCACAGCTCGCCGTGGCGGGGCTGGGGCTGGCGGCGCGAAACCGCGTCGTGGCACGCGTCGGGGCGCTGTTAGCTGCGGGGCAAGTCGTGTTCGTCCTGGGCGGCCTGCTGCTGGTCGGCGCACCCCGGGCGGTCTACCGCGCGCTGCTGTTCTCGCCACTGCTGATCGGGCAGAAGATCTCGATCTACGCGAAGCTGCTCGCCGGCCGGACCCCCCGCTCGTTCGTTCGCACCGAGCGTCGCCAGGCCGTCTCCTAGCCGAGCTGGAAGGCCGGTGGCTCCGGGACGGTCAATATGCTGCGCTGAGCCGCCTCCTCCAGATGCGACAAGGAGAGCTCCTGCGCCCTCGCGGCGACCGCCAAGCCGAGCGCTGGGAGCATTTTCGCGATCTGTAGCTGGTGGTCGTCGACGTGCTCGCGGTGGGCTGCTTCCCGTGGCACGAGCACCGGACACTTGCCCGCCTCCATCACCTGTAATGCCGAGCCGCCCCCGGCGTGGCCGACGACCACGTCGGCCTGCACCAGCGCCCGCCGTAGCTCGTCTGGCGGCAGCGTTCGGTGCGCCACGATGCCCAGATCGTCGGTCGGGGTCTCGCCTACCTGCCAGGTCACCTCCGCATCGCTCGGAAGGATCCTCACGAGCTGCTCGACCAGGCGCCTGAAGCTGTAGGGCATCGTCCCCAGGAGGACCGCCACCCGGCGGATCGTGACCCTCGTGGTGCGTGCCTTCTGAGCCTCGAAGCGGTCGAACACGGAGCCTCGATATCGCCACGTCTCGTCCTCCCACTGCGGCCACTGCGTGTACAGCTTGATCCCCGGGATCCGGCCCAGCAGGCGGCCGGTCATCGACGGCCCCTCGGCGCGGGCGATCCCCTCGACGTAATGGGCATCGATTCCGCGCGCGCGCGCAAGCGGCAGGAACGCGAGCGCGATCGCGGCGCCGGTGCTGACCACCGCGCTGACGGTGCCGCGATCGAGCACCCGGTGAGCAAGTGGCAGGTTGCGCGCGACTCCCTTGAGGTCGCGCTGCCCGGTATAGGCGGCCCAAGCGACAGGTTGGCCATGGAGCAACGCGGTGCTCTGGGGGGTCTGGAACGTCACCCAGTGAAACGGCCGCTCGAGACTCATCCGGTGGGCGAGCTGATGGAGTTCGCTCAGATGACCGCCCGTCGAGGCGACCAGGACGGTGCCCGAGACGGGCGGGGGGTGACCGTTCTCGCTGGTCACGTGGAGGCAGTGTAGGTCTACATATCTCGAGTCGGCGCCTAAACGCGATCACCGGTGCGCAGAAGCGCCGCTTGCTCACGTCCGCCCCGGCGAGCCTGAAAGCGCCAGCTCCACAAGCCGACGAGGGCAAGCGACGCCGCCGGGTGGCCCGCCAGCCACGCTCCGGCGCGTAGGCAGTCGCTGCGCGAGCGTTGCCTGATCGCCAGGCGCAGGGAGTCCCATTCGGTCACCGCCTGCATACGCGACAAGACCCCGGGCTTGGCCCATCGCCGCTTGGCGAAGCGCTCGACGAGCATCCGGCGCTGGGCGTGCATGTAGGCCAAGTCGGCTGTGGCCTGGCCGGAGTGGTGGCGATAAACGCAGGTCACGATCGGCGCGACCAGCCCGCTTCCGCGTTCGAGGACTCGGGCGTAGAGGTCGATGTCTTCAACGAACCAGACTTGCTCGTCATAGCCGCCAGCGCGCCGAACCGCCTCACGGTTGAGCAACACCGTGGAGGGAATCGGGTTCTCGGGGTAGAGGAGCTGCGCTGGGGATCGCAGCAGCAGCGCTCGCCGGCGCGGCCACCCCGCCAGCCGGCTGGGAAACTCCGGGGAGGACGAGTAGATGGCGCTGCCGGCTACCAGGTCGTGGCCGTCGCGCAGCGGCCACAGCGTCGCCAGGTGGTGGGGCAGCCACTCGTCGTCTGAGTCGAGCACCGCGATCCAGGGTTGTGTCGCCGCCTCGATGGCTGTATTGCGGGCCGCGGCGGGGCCGCGGTTTTGCCCATGGCGCAGCACCTGCGCCCCCGCCGCGCGCGCGACCGTGGCGGTGTCGTCGCTCGAGCAGTCATCGACGACGATCACCTCGGCGGGGGCCAGCGTCTGGCTCCACACGCTCCTCAAGGCCCGCTCGATCAGCGCCTCGCGGTTGAACGCGGCGATCACCACCGAGACCTCGCATGTCGCCGGCATCGCGCGATGGTGCCAGGCGGGAGGGTGGGTGGCTAGCGGGAACCGACGCGGGTCGCGGTCAGCACCGCGTCGAGCACCCGCTCGAGCCGTTCGCGGGCCAGCTCGGGCCGGTGGTCCCGGCTCCAGGCCGAGCGAGCTGCCGCCCCCAGCCGCTGCGCCAGCGCGGCGTCGCTGAGGACCGTGACGCAGTGCTCGGCGAGCGCCGCGGGCTGGCTTGCCACGAGCGCGGCGACGCCGTGCTCGAGGCGCAGACCGTCCACCGCGGTCGGCGTGGCGACGATCGCCAGCGACCTGACCATCGCCTCGAGGACCTTGATGCGGGTTCCACCGCCCGACCGCAACGGAGCGACCACCGCCCGCGCGCGCGCGTAGAACGGTTCGAGCGAGGGAGCGTCCGCGACCAGCCTCACACCGGGGGCCCGCGCGAGGACGGTCACCTCCTGGGCTGGGTTGCGCCCGACGACCGTCAGCTCAGCCGTCGGTACCCGGCTCCGGACCAACGGCAAGACTTCTCGGACGAAGAACGCAACCGCGTCGACGTTGGCGCCGTAGTCGAGCGACCCCACGAACAGCAAGCCGGCCCGTTCGGCGGATGCCGTCTGCGGGAACTGCTCGTCCGCCACGGCATTGGGCACCACCGTAGTAGGGCGTCGGATGTGCGCCAGGCGCTGGCGTTCGCTGTCCGAAACGACCACCAGCTGGTCGAACATCCCGCACAACTGCCGTTCGCGTCGCGCGATCGCCGCCGCGTCGAGTCGGATGTACAGCCGACTGCGCCCGATGGCGTTTGACTCCTGGAGCCATCGCCGGGCGGCCGCGGCTGCGGCGAAGTCTGCGTCGAGTACCCGCGCGGACGCCGGAACCTTCAAGCCCGCCGGCGCCGTGAGCAGGAAGTGGCACCACACCAGATCCGGCCGCGGCGATATCCGACCGCGTTCGCGGAGCTCGTGCACGCGGCGCGAGAGCCCGCTTGCCCGGATCTGCACGAACGGCGAGCCTCCGGTCAGTAGGCCGGCGGCGTAAGCCGAACGGGGGGGCGGCGAACCCCAGGGGACGAGATGCGTGCCATCAGCGACCCGTCCCGCGTCGCCCGGAGCCCCCATCGAGACCACGTCGACGCGGGAAAAGCGTCCATGGAGCGCCTCGAGCGTGATCTCGGCGCGGACGCTCGCGCCCGCCAGACCGCCCGGCGGGGAGGTGGCGAGCAGCAGGGCTGATCCCCAGCTACAGTCGCTCGCTCGCTCCACGATCGCGAACCTTAGCCCGCAGCAGGCGAACAATCGTCAGCCCGAACCGAACAGCCGTCGTCGTCTGTAGTGGCTCTCCGTTTCCGATCACCACCGGCGGGAGAAAGCGCGCCACCCGCCTGCTCGAGGCGATCGAGCGGGCGGGCGCCACCCCCCACGTGCTCATCCCACACCGCCTGCTGGCGGAGGACGAGCCCCAAGCGCGTAGCGAGGCGCGCGCGCGGGGCTGGCCCCTGGAAGATCTCCCCTCCCCGCCGATCACCACGGCGGCGCGGCTTCGCCAACACGTTCGCCAGGAGATGAACCGCCACTCGCCGCTGCTGGCCGGGCGGCTGCGGGAGCTGGCATCTGGGGCGGCGTTCGTGCAGTTCGACGAGATCGGGGCGATGCAATACGTGACCGAGGTGCCGCGCGAGATCCCGGCGGTGGTCTCTCCTTACAACGTGGATTCAGAGGTGGAGACCGCGGTCGCCAACGCCGCCGACGGTGTGCTCGCGCGCATCAGGGGGCGCTACCGCGCGCGCCGGCTGCTGGTTACCGAACGCCGAGCGGCCCGGCGGGCAGACCTGGTCGTGTGCGTCTCACCGCACGACGCGGGACATTTCGCCGCCGCCGGAGCCCGCGAGGTACTCGTGGTTCCGAACGGGGTCGACGAGGAGCTGTTCTCGGTTCCCGAGCAGCTTCCCCCGCAACCCCGGGTACTGTTCTTCGGCAGCTACCTGTGGCCGCCGAACACCGTGGGACTCGTGCGCTATCTGGAGGAGGTGTGGCCGCGGGTGCTGGCGCAGGCGCCTGCCGCGGAGCTGCGGGTCGCCGGGCCCGGCCCCCTCGGGCCGGTTCGCGCGGCGGCAGCCCGGACGACCGGGGTGAGGATCCTGGGCTTCGTGCCCGACCTGCTCTCTGAGCTGGTGGCCGCACGCCTCGTGATCGCCCCGATCTGGTTCGGGGGCGGCACCCGGATCAAGGTATTGGAGGCGCTGGCCGCGGCTCGCCCGGTGGTGGGTACGTCGGTCGGGGTGGAGCGGATCGGGTTCGAGCACGACTGCCACGGGCTGGTCGCCGATGATCCCGGCGGGTTGGCCGCGGCCACGGCGCGGGTCCTGCTCGACCATGGAGCGGCCAGCAGGTACGCGCACAACGGCCGGCTTCTCGCCGAGCGCTACCGCTGGCGAGCGCTCACCTCCCCGCTCGAGGAGCTCTACGGGCGATTGATCGCACGGGCGGGCAGCGCCGGCTCGGGCTAGCCGCCCGGCCCGGAGCAGGGAGCCTGCTCGCAAACAGATCCGAGCTTCAGCAGTTGCAGATGACTCCAGGGGATCTTCGGCAGAAACTGCCACTCCTGCTGCCCGTCGAAGATCCCTCCCGGGCCGTCGTACGGGTCGCTCCCGTCCGTCGGCTGCTCGGCCGAAAAGGCCACCGAGCTGTTGGTCGTGTCGTGAACGATGAGCCCGTAGGTCTGCATCGCCCGGGCCATCATCAGCGCGATCGGCGGAAGGTCGAGGGTCGAGAGGTCCAGCGCCGGATCCAACCGCAAGTGGGCTCCCTCCGGGAGACAGGCGGGATCGGTCGAGGTCCCATCGGTGCGCTGTGCCGGCCACACGAACCAGCTGCACGCCTGCGGAAGGGCCACCGACAACGCGTGCCTGATCACGCCTGCTCGCAACTCGCCGATCGTCATCAGGCCGGCGGCGGCGGGCAGGCTCGAGGCGCTGGATCCCCAGGTCCACTCTCCCTCCGCGTCCGGCCCCGGCCACGCCGCGGGGGAGAAGTAGCCGCCGTTCGTCGAAACGCCTGCCATCGCGCCACCCCATGTGGCATGAAAGCCGTCGGTCTGCCGGCGCAGCCGCCAGAACTCCCACATCTTGTCCGCCGAGGGCTGGTAGACGACCAGCAGGGCATCGCTGCCCGGCGCCGGCGTCGCGGACGGCGGGATCGGCACCGCTTCCCAGGCCTGCTGCAGCGCCGGCGAACTGTTGTCCAAGGTCACCTTCGTCGTCGGCTGGCCAGCCGGGACCCGGTACACCGGCACGCTGTACTGGCTCCAGTTGATCCAGGTCCCCGGGCCGGGCGGGTTGATGTAGTTCAGCAACCAGCTGACCCGCGCCGGCGATGACGGGTCGAGCGGGGCGTCCGCGGACAACGGCTGGTTCCACACGCTGGTGGCGGCAAACAGCCGATCGGGGCTCCCCGCGACCGGTGCAGAGGTCCCGTACGCTTGGACCGACCTGACGGTCAAGGTTGCTACGCGTGTGATCACCAGACCAGCCCGGTAGCGGAACAGCGCGCGGTACCGGCTCCCGGACATCCACTCTCCCGTCCGAGCGACCGTCAGCACCTCGGAGCGCGACCCCGAGATCGTTCTGAAGTTCTTGGCGCCGCGGGGGGCGAGTTGCCAGGTGACCACCGGGGTTTGACAGCCGGGCCGCCTCGCGACAGCAGCTCTGAAGACTGCCCGGCCTGGCTCGGTGACGGTCTCGTTGATCGGCTGCCGGGTCAGGCGCAACGGCTTGCAGTCGCCTCGCCGGGGACGCCCCGCGCGCCTCGGGCTAGCGACGGCCGGGGAGAGCGCCAGCAGGCTCGCCGCGACGATCGTCGCCAGGGCCACGGCGAGCTGGGACTTACCGGTGTGTGAAAGCATCGGAGGAGCGGGGAGGTGCTGCGGCACGCCGCCGCAGCAGCCACCCGGGAGCTGGCTTTGGACGGTTCCTCCGTCGGGCTCGCGGCGCCCGAGCTTTAGCCGACGACTGGGAACCCGTCAGGTGTCGTGGCTATCGAGCGGGTGCGGTCCGTCGCAGGCGACGGCGCAGCGCATCGGTCAGGCGTTGGCGGGCCGGAATCGCCCGCGCCACGAGCTCGTGGTGTTCGGCCGCGTAAACGCCGAGCAACCCCGGGTGCACGGCCCGCACCGGAAACGCTGACCCCGCGGCGCTGACCGCGGACTCGAGGGCGGGATCGCGCAACCGATCCCGTCGTACATACAGAAACGTGTTCTGGGCGTACCAGTACTCCACTTGCGGGTCGCCCCACACGCGGTGACGGAGAACGTCGAGCGCCGCGTAGTCGTGTTGCTCGAACAGCTTCGCCCAGTAGTCGGGCCATTGCTCGTTGAGGTGGCTGGTCCCACCCTGTCCGGGGATCGCTGCCCCGAACATCACGACCGGAGCAAGTGAGGTCAGCGTGCTCACGAAGCGCGCTGCTCGATCGGCGGGCAGATGCTCGGCGACCTCGAGCGACATCGCCAGATCGAACGTCCGCCCGAGGACCGGGTCTTCCCGCGCCAGATCGGTGGCGTGAAAGCGCTGCTCGCTGATCTTGAGCAAGCGCCGCGGTACGGTGGGCGCGTCGATCCCGACCACGTCGCTGACGCCGAGCTCGCCGAAGACCCTGAGCCACACTCCCGTGCCGCAGCCCACGTCGCAGACAGATCTCGGTCGCAGGAGCTCGA
>JAFAZB010000096.1 GCA_019240015.1 Solirubrobacterales bacterium | reverse complement strand
AGTTCCGGGCGCTGCTGGAAGAGGGCGCCGCACGGTCTGCTCGTTCGCTCGAGCGATTCGACATCGCCCCGACCGTGAACTCGTACATCTCCGAGGATCGAGCCCGCGCCAGGGATCTGATGCGGCCGCTGCTGGCGCTCTATATCGGGGGAATGGGGTCGCGCCAGCAGAACTTCTACAACAAGCTGGTACAGCGCTATGGCTTCGAGGACGCGGCCCGGGAAGTCCAGGACCTGTACCTCGCCGGCCACAAGGAGCAGGCCGGCGCGGCGATCCCGGATCAGTTGATCGACTCGGTCTCGCTGTGCGGGCCGCGCGACGCGGTCCGGGAGCGGATCGCCGCGTTTCGCAACGCCGGCGTCGGCACGCTGATCATCACCCCGATGGCGTTCGCAGCCGACGAGCGGATCGGGCAGCTGCAGGCGCTGGCCGAGCTCGCGGGGACCGACTGAAGGCGCGCCGGCGGTTCTTCCTCGGCGCGTTCGGCCAGCCGGGGCACACGTTCCCAATGCTGGCGCTGGGTGCTGCGCTGGTGGCGCGCGGTCACGCGGTCACGATGGAGACCTGGTCCAGGTGGCGCGAGTACGTCGAGCTGCAGGGGATCGAGTTCGTCGCGGCGCCCGAGACGCCGCTGTTCGGACCGCCCGAGCTGGAGCTGACGATGTACGAAGCCGCGGCCCGCGCGACCGCCCAGACGAGGAAGTCGATCGCGGTGTGCGCCCCCGACGCCGTCGTCCACGACGTTCTGACCCTGGCGCCCGCGTGGGCGGGCGAGCTGGAGGGGCTGCCGGTCGCCACGTTGATACCCCACCTTTATCCGGTCGGGACGCCGGAGCTCCCCCCGTTCGCCCTAGGCGCGCGGCCGCCGCGAACGGCGATCGGCAGGCGCGCGTGGGGCGCGTTGCAGCGACCACTGGATGCCGGCCTCGAGCGAGGTCGGGCGGAGCAGAACGCGGCGCGGGCACGCCTGGGGTTGCCCGTCGTGGAGCGCTTTCACGGCGGTCTCAGCAGGCGGCTGTGCATCGTCGGGACGTTCCCGCAGCTGGAGTACCCCCGGCCCTGGCCGCCGCACGTCGAAGTCGTCGGGCCGCTGCAGTGGGAGCCGCCCTATGGGGAGGTCGATCCGCCCCCCGGCGAGCAGCCGCTCGTGCTGATCGCGCCCTCCACCGCCCAGGATCCCCAGCATCGCTTGTTGCGGGCATCACTTGCGGGGCTCGCGAACGAGCCGGTGCGCGTGCTGGCGGCGTGGAACCGCCGGCCGTTGCCACGGCCGCTGCGCGTGCCGGCCAACGCGCGGCTCGTCGAGTGGGTCTCCTATTCGCGCGCGATGCCCCGCTGCTCGCTCGTGATCTGCCACGCGGGCCACGGAACGATGGCCCGCGCGCTCGCCTGCGGGTGTCCGGTGGTCGCGGTTCCGCACGCCGGCGACATGGCCGAGAACGCCGCGCGAGCCGATTGGGCCGGCGTCGGCGTCAGGCTGCCGTGGCGGCTGGTCTCTCCGATCAGCGTGCGGCTGGCGGTGCGGCGGGCGCTGGGCCAGCCGGCGTTGGCGCGGCGGGCCCGCGAGCTCGGTGACTGGACGGCCGCGCACGACGGGGCGAGGACCGCGGCCGAGCTGGTCGAGCAGCTGGCAGCCGGCAAGCCCTAGCCGGCCGAGCTCAACCCTCCCGGTGGGCGCGCACGAACTCGATCAGCTCGGGTTCGTCGCCCTGGAGCCGATCCACCGGCTCCCCGTAGCAGGTGCAGAGCTCGACGACGGCGCGCTGGTCGGTAACCTCGATCACGCGCCAGGTGGCGCCGTTGGCCTCCCAGCGCTCGAGGTCTTCGATACTCAGCGACGGTCTCACGTCCGGCGCCTCACACCCTGGCGGCTGTGGCGTTCTTCGCCCAGGCGATGATCTCCTCCGACCCCTGGATCACCTCGCCCTCGTCGGTGAGCAGCGCCGGCACCCAGCAGCTTCCGGTCAGCCGCTTGACCTCACGCCTGCCCGGCGTCTGGTTGAAGACCTCGGGCAGGGCTCCCCACCCGTACGAGCGGATCACCTCCGGCTCATGACCAGCCTCCACCAGGGCGTGATAAGCGTTCCCGCACGGATGGCCGCCGGGCCGCGGCGCAAATCGAAACGTCCCGTAGCAAACGTAGAGCTTCATCCCTCACAGTCTCCCGCGACGCGGCGGCGGCGAAACCGACGCCGCCACCAGCAGCTCCGGGGGTGGGACTCGAACCCACAACCTAACGGTTAACAGCCGTTCGCTCTGCCGATTGAGCTACCCCGGATTATGGAGCGTTGATGCCCTGGTTTTTTGGTCCGAGACTTCCGCTCGTGCCGCCGCGAAGGCTAGCGGGAAAACGACCGCGCTTTAGACGGGCCGCTCCAGCCGGGCGTCCAACTCGCGGATCCGCTCCCACACCCGTTCGCGCTCGCGCACGAGCTCGGTGACGTCGCCCCGGCCACCGCCACGCGCGCGGCGGATGGCGCGATCGACGCGACCGCGTTCGAGCAGCATCCGCTGCTGCTCGATGTGGTGCTCGGTCACCTCGCCGGCCCGGCCGGCGCGGGCGACGATGTCGGCCACCGCGCGCGCCAGCTCGTCGTCGTCGGCGGCCAGGGAGGTCATCGGCATCTCGGTTTGACCGGCTAGGTGCCGGGCGACGCGACGCATCCGCTCACTGGTCAGGTGCTCCTCTGGGTCGATCGCGCTCAGAGCTCGCCGACCGGCGTCCGGCAGCGCGACGCACAGGATCAGGAACGCGCGCTCGGTGCGGACCGTCGGGTCGGGCACCTCCGGCGCGGCGCGAGATGAAGGCTCGCCGCCGTTTCGCTTGCCGGCAGGCGGCGGCGGGCCGCCGCCGCCACGCGATCCCCGCGCGAGCAGCGCCGCCAGCCGCCCCTCCGAGAGCTCGAGGCGGCTGGCCACGCGCCGGAGCAGGTCTTCCCGCAGTGCGCTCGGTGGCAGGTCCAGCACGGGTGCCAGTGCGAGCGCGGCGCGGTCGCGCCCCTCGGCGCTGCTGGTGTCCGCCCGGTCGAGGATCCGATCGACATGGAAGACGACGAACGGGACCGAGTGCTCGACCAGCGCGCGCAGCGCATCCGCGCCCTCACGCTCGATCAGC
>JAFAZB010000030.1 GCA_019240015.1 Solirubrobacterales bacterium | reverse complement strand
CTCCAGCCTGGCCCCCCTGCCCCGGCCGATGAACGATCCCGAGTTGACGTCGATCACCGTCAGCGCCTCGGCGTAGTCGATCATCAGGTAGCCGCCACTCGGGAGGTCGACGCGCCGTGAGAGCGTCGAGTCGAGCACCTGCTCGACCCCGAAGGCCTCGAACAGCGGCTCGTCCTCCTCCCACAGCTCCACCTGGTCCACGAGCTCGGGCGCCGTGCGCGAGAAGAACGAGACCAGCCGGTGGTGCTGTTTGGGGTCATCCACGATCGCCCGCTCGAACGCCGCGGAGAAGATGTCCCGGACGACTCGCACGGAGAGATCCGCCTCCTGGAAGACCAGCGCCGGCGCGGGCGTCTCCTCCACCCGCTTCTCGAGCACTTCGCCGAGCTTGAACAGATATTGGAGCTCCCGCTCCAGGTCGGGGCGCTTGGCGCCCTGCGCGGCGGTGCGGATGATCGCCCCCGCGCCCTTCAGCTCGAGCTTCGCGGCCTCCTTGCGCAGCCGCTCGCGCTCCTTGTCGTCGAGTCTTCGGGAGACCCCGACGCCCTCCCCGTATGGGGCATAGACCATGTAGCGCCCAGCGATCGTGAGGTCCATCGACAGCCTGGCGCCCTTGGTCTTGAGCGGGTCCTTGACCACCTGTACGACGATCTCCTGCCCGGGCTTGAGCATGTCGTTGATCTGGCGTCCCTCGCGGCTTCCGCCACGGCCCCGGCGCGGCGCATCGACGCCGGGCAGCACGATCTCATCGACGTGCAGAAAGCCGTTCTTCTCAAGGCCGATGTCGACGAATGCGGCCTCTAGTCCCGCCAGGACGTTGTCGACGCGGCCCTTGTAGATGTTGCCGACGATCGACCGCGCCCCGCGGCGCTCCAAGTAAAGCTCGGCTACGTGGTAGCCGGGTGCGGGGGCGGGGCGCTTACGGCGCCGGGACGAGCCCGACCCGGACTTGCGTTCGGCGACCGTTCCAGTCGCCTCGAGCAGCGCCACCCTGGTTTCCCCACGGTCCACGCTGACCAGTACTTGCTTCTTCAATTTTCATTCAGTCCTTTGATGTGTGGCCCGCGCCCGCCGAGGGGCGCCCGGGCCGATCTGGTTTGCGACCCGCGCCCGCCGAGGGGCGCCCGGGCCGATCTGGTTTGCGACCCGCGCCCCGCTGCAGGGGGCGCCCCGCCCAACGATTGGGCGCAGGCACGCCACCAAGGGCGGCTGAGCCGGATCTGCGTGCGCTCGTGCGGTGTCACGAGATCAGCGCCCTGCCCTTGCCTGCGGCGGCCATCCGAGCCTGGATATAGATCGATTGTAGGAGGCCCAGGGCGATAAACGTGACTATCACCGAGGAACCTCCGTAGCTCATCAGGGGTAAGGGCACCCCGGTGATCGGCATGATCCCGATCGTCATCCCGACGTTGACGAACACCTGGAACATCAGCATCGCCAGGATCCCGCCCGCGATCAGCGTGCCGTAAAGGTTCTTCGACATGGTCAGGATTCGCAGCGTTCGCCAGATCAGCAGCGCGTAGAGCGACAGCACCACCGCCGCGCCGGCGAATCCGTAGGTCTCGCCCACGGCGGCGAAGATGAAGTCGGTGTCGTTCGCGGGCAGGAAGTTCAGCTTCGTCTGGGTGGCATTCGCCCCGCGGCCCGTCTTGCCTCCCGAGCCGATCGCGATCTCCGACTGGAGGATGTTGTATGTCTGGTTCTGCGGGTCGCGCGAGGGGTTCAGGAAGCCGGTCAGACGCTGCACCTGGTAGGGCTTGAGCACGTGCACGCCGAGCGCCGGCGCCCCGGCCAGCACCAGCGCGATCGAGGCCACGAACATCGCGACGAGCCCGGTGAGCTGCTTCCACGAGGTCCCGGCGAAGAACAGCATCGTGAATCCGACGGCGACGTAGACCATGCCGGTCCCCAGGTCGGGCTGGGGAATCACCAGCAGCGCGGGGAGCAGCGCCAGCAGCATGATCCGGGCGGTGGTCCTGTGCTCGTGCAGCCGGCGCGAGCGGTCGACGGCGAACGCGGCCAACGCCGCGATCAGCAGCACCTTGCCGAACTCGGAGGACTGCACCTGGAGGTAGGGGAGCGGGATCCACCGGTGCGCGCCGCGGATCGTGGGCATCCCGAACACGACCACGTTCAGCGCGATCATCAGCCCGAACAGTCCGAACTTGTACTCGCGCAGCCGCGAGTAGTCGATGCGGCTGAGCAACAGCGCGACGAACAGCCCGATTCCGGCGTAGATCCCCTGGCGCTCGACGTAGTACAGCGGCTGCCCCGGCACCGCCGAGCGGGTGGCGCCGTTGAGCGTCACCAGCGAGCACGCCACCAGCCCGAGCGCGCCGAGCAGCAGCAGCGGATCGAACAGCGGCAGGAATCGCGGCGCGGGCAGCTCGGTCTCGTCGACGGCGTGGATCGGGGTCGCGCTCATAGCGTCTTGGAGCTGCCCGCGACGAACGGACCTGGCTTGCCGAAGAACCAGTCGGAGAGGATCTGGCGGGCGGCCGGCGCCGCCGCCTGGGCGCCGAAGCCTCCCTGCTCGACCCACACGACGACGACGATCGGCGTGCTGGTCGCGCCCGGGGGAACGAAGCACGCATACCACGAGTAATCCTGCTGGCCGGTGTATTGGGCGGTTCCGGTCTTGCCGTAGACCTGCTCGGGGAAGTTGCCGAACACGTCGTTCGAGGTCCCGCCCGCGCTCTGGGCCGCGTCGTGGAGCCCGGTCCTGATCGCGTCGAGATACGAGGCGTCGACCGCGACGTGCCTCGCCGCGGGCGGGTCGATCCGCTGCAGCACGGTGCCGTCGGGCTGCTCGACGTCGAGCCCCAGGTGGGGGCGGACCACGGTGCCGCCGTTGGCGATCGCCGAGTAGGCGACGGCGAGCTGGAGCGGCGTCACCTGGACGTCCCCCTGCCCGACCGCAAGGCTGATGTTGTCGCCCACCGACCACGGCCGTCCGTCGGCGATCCCGCAGTTCGCGTGGCGGCCCTTGCCCGCGAACGGCCCCGTGCCCTGCTCGCACTCGAGCTCGAGCTTGTCGCGGCCGGTGCGCCACCGCGGCGAGGGCAGGGTGCCGGGGAGCTCGTCGCGCAGGTCGATTCCGGTCGTCCGCCCGATCCCGAACGCGCGGGCCCACTGCTGGAGTGCACCCCCGTTCGGGTGGACGGTGGGATCGGCGTTCGTCAGGTCGCCTAGGTTGTAGAAGAAGTCGTCGGAGGAGACCCTGATGGCGTTGACCAGGTCGAGCACTCCGTAGGAAGCATGCCCGGCGTTGTGGCGGCATTGCCCGCTGACGCAGAACTGACCGGCGTCGTCGTAGGTGTCTCCGAGACT
>JAFAZB010000009.1 GCA_019240015.1 Solirubrobacterales bacterium | reverse complement strand
GTTCCCATGGACCTCGGGCGCGGCCGCCGCGCCCAAGGCCACGTAGCTCAGATGCCAGGCGGTATACGGGGGATGCAGCAGCGTGATGATGTCCCCGACCACGCCGCCCCCGCGGGCGTAGAAGGATGGGCGCCACTCAAGTCGCTGCGCCGAGCTCACTGTCTCTGACTCCCCACATCACCACCCCGCCGCCGAGGCTCATCCTGAGCGAGCCGACCGATCTGATCCCCGCCGCGCGCCACAGCTCCGCGATCCGCTCGGAGGGATAGCGCTCGTAGAAGCCCCTGATGCTCGGACCGAGGAAGCGTCCGACCTCATACCAGTCGCCGGACACCAGCCTGCAGAGAACGGGCAGCGCCAAGCGGGTGTAGATCTCCCACAGCAACCGGGCCGCGGGAGCCGGCGGCACGCCGAACTCGAGCGCGGCGATCCTGCCTCCCGGCCTCACCACGCGGGCCAGCTCGGTGAGCGTCGCCCCGGGATCGTCGACGTAGCGAAGCAGGTAGGTGAAGGTGAGCGCGTCGAACTCACCGTCTTCGAACGGCAGCCGCTCGGCTTCGCCGTGCACGATCTTCACGCGTCCGCGGAGCGTGAAGCTGGATTCCACGCGCCTGTGGGCGGCGGCCAGCATCTGCTCGCTCTGATCGAGGGCCGTGACCAGGCAGCCGCAGCGCGAGACCAGCTCCGCCGCGACCATCCCCGTCCCGGTCGCGACGTCGAGCACGCGCTGGCCTTCGCGTGCGCCGAGCTTGCTGACCATCGCGCGTCGCCACCGAGGATCCTGCCCGAGGCTGAACAGCGTCGCCAGCAGGTCGTAGCGGCGCGGCAGTCCGGCGAACAAGGCCAGCGCCCGCTGCTTGCGGGGCGAGCGGCCGCCAGACGCTGCGGTGAGTTCCGCGGGCACCGTCGCACGACCGTACTACGTGCAGGCGGTCGCCAGGCCATAGCTCGGCGCGAAGCGATAGGGCGGGCGCGAGGCCTCGCGTATGATTCGGCCCGTCGCGGTGGCCTCCAGTTATGACTTCAGCGGGCGTACGGCGCTGATCACCGGCGGAGCTGGCGACATCGGGGCCGCGGTCGCGCGGCGTCTGCAGGCTGACGGGGCCCGCACGGCGACGCTCGATCTGCGCGCCGCCGAGCTCGACGCGGTGCTGGCGCTGACCGGCGACGTCAGCCGCGCGCAGGACGTCGACGCGGCGGTCGCGAAGGTGCAGTCGGAGCTTGGAGCGCTCGACATCCTGGTCTCCGCGGCCGGCGTGAGTGGCGCATCGCTGCCCACGGTCGAGGTCTCAGACCAGGAATGGCGGCGGGTGCTCGCGATCAACTGCGACGGCGTGTTCTTCGCGAACCGCGCTGCGGCACGGGTGATGGTGCCTCGGAGTTACGGCAGGATCGTCAACGTCGCCTCGATCGCGGGCAAGGAAGGCAACCCCCAAGCCGCCGCCTACTCCGCGTCCAAGGCCGCGGTGATCGCGATGGCGAAGTCGATCGGCAAGGATCTGGCGCAGAGCGGCGTGCTCGTCAACTGCGTGGCGCCGGCGGTGATCGAGACCCGGATGCTTGACGACATGAGCGGGCAGCACATCGACTACATGGTCGAGCGGATCCCGATGAAGCGCATGGGACAGCCGCAGGAGGTCGCCGAATTGATCGCGTTTCTGGCCTCCGAGCGGTGCAGCTTCTCCACCGGAGCGACATTCGACCTGAGCGGCGGCCGTGCCACCTACTGAACCGCGGGCACGGCCGCGCATCGCCGGGGCGGCCGCGCATCGCCGTGGGTCTCGGATGGGTGGGAGAATTTGTCGATGTCCGCTGAGCGCTGGCTGATCACCGGAGCGCTCGGTTGCATCGGATCTTGGTGCTGCCGCCAGCTGGTCCGCGAGGGTCACGCCGTGGCGGCCTTCGACCTCGGCGAGGATCGGCGGCGGCTCGAGCTCGTGATGCGCGCCGAGGAGCTCGGCGCGGTCGAGTTCCTGCGTGGCGACATCACCGATCTCGAGGCCGTGGAGCGAGCGCTCTCCGGACATCGGATCACGCACGTGCTGCACCTGGCCGCGATGCTCCTCCCGCTGGCGGCGGCGGATCCGCCACGGGGCGCCCTCGTGAACGTAGTCGGCACGGTGAACATGTTCGAGGCCGTCAAGCGCCGGGGGTTGCCGGGCTTGGCGTACGCGAGCTCGGTCGCCGTGTACGACCGAGCCGACGGCTTGTGGATGGCAGAGAACGCCGACGGTCACCCGGTCAGCCACTACGGCGTCCACAAGCAGGCCAACGAAGGCGCGGCGCGCGTGTACTGGCTCGACGACGGGCTTGCCAGCACCGGGCTTCGTCCCCACATCGTCTACGGCCCGGGACGAGACCACGGGATGACGGCCGGGCCAACGCTCGCGATGTTCGCGGCGCTGCGCGGTGAGCGATACGAGATTCCGTTCGGCGGAAGAGCCCAGTTCCAGTACGCGCCGGACGCCGCGGCGCTGTTCATCGACGCGGCCCGCACGCCGGGTCCGGGCGCTGCTGTGCGCAACCTCGGTGGCCCCTCGGAGCACGTCGCCGACGTGATCTCGGCGATCGAGCGGACTCTGCCCGAAGCGGCGGGCACGATCACGTTCAAGGACCAGCCGCTGCCGCTCCCCGAGGACCTGGAGGCGGTGCACGCTGCCGCAACCACCCCGCTCGCGGTCGGCGTACGGGAGACGATCGACCTGCTGCGTGAAACGGTCGCCGCCTGAGCGGGCAAGCGCCGATCCCCGAGCCGCCCGAGGCCTGCGAGTGAGCGGCGACGGCGGTTAGCCGCCGAGCGACCGGGCGAGCAGCTCGATCGGGTGGACGATCGGGATCGGCCGCTCGAGATACTGGCCGATCTGGATCGCGCAGCCCGGATTGGCGGCCGCGATCATCTCGGCGCCGGTGGCCGCGAGGTTGGCCGCCTTGCGCTCGCCCAGCGCGGCGGCCGCCTCCGGCGCGAGCAGGTTGTAGACGCCCGCCGATCCACAGCAGTGCTCCCACTCGGCGGGCTCGATCAGCTCCAGCTCCGGGATTGCGCGCAACAGCTCCCTGGGCTGGTTGCGGATCCCTTGCGCGTGCGCCAGATGGCACGCGTCGTGATAGGCGACCCGCAGCGGCACCGGATGGCGGCGCGCCCGAGGCTCCACGTCGGCCAGGAACTCGTGCACGTCCTTGACCTTGGCCGCGAACTCGGGGTCCTCCACCAGGTGCGCATAGTCCTTCATCCCCGATCCGCAGCCGGCCGAGTTGACGATCACCGTCTGATAGCCGCCGAGCGCTGTGATTGTCTCTTTGGCCCGCGTCTGCGCCTCCCGCTCGTAGCCGGTGTGCAGCTGCAGCGAGCCGCAGCAGGCCGGCCGCCGCGGCGCGTGGACCTCGTAGCCCTCCGCGGCGAGCACCGCCACCGTGGCGCGGTTGACCTGCGAGAAGAACACCCGCTGGACGCAGCCCTGAAGGAGCGCCACCGTGCCGCGCTTGGCGCCGCGCGCGGGGGTCACGGCGGGCAGGCGATCCCACGCGGCGCCGACGCCGACCTTCGGCGCGAGGCTCGCCATGCCCCGGAGCCGCGGCCAGCGACGTGGGATCGCGCGCTCCAGACCGAGGCGCCGCTGCGCCACCAGCAGCGGGATCAGGGCGCGCAGCCGGCCAGGATGGGGAAACACTGCGAACACCAGCCGGCGAAACGCCCGGTCCGACAGCGAACGCTGGTAATGGCGCTCGATCTGGGGCCTGGCCTGCTGGAGCAGCAGGTCGTACTTGACCCCCGAGGGACACGCTGTCACACATGCCATGCACCCCAGACAGCGATCGAGGTGGGTAACGATCTCGTCGGACAACGTCGGCTCCTGGTGGCCGAGCGCCATCAACTGGATCCGGCCACGGGGAGAGTCCATCTCCTCTCCCCACAGCGCGTAGGTGGGGCAGGTCGGCAGGCAGAAGCCGCAGTGCACGCAGTCGCCGATCAGCTCGGGCGAAGGTGGACGGTGCTCGTCCCACACGCCCCCCTGGTGCTGGTGCACCTCGATCGTGGCCATCACAGCCCGCCGACGAACCGGCCCCGGTTGCAGATCCCGGTCGGGTCGAAGCGCGCCTTCACGCGCTCCATCAGCGTCAGCTCGGGCCCCTCGCCGATCCCCCAGGGGTCCACTCGCGCGCGCAGCGAGGAGGGTGCGTCGAGCAGCACGCACGCGCACGGCGCCAGTCGCTCCCGGAGCTCCGCAACCGCCGCCGGGTCCGGGTCGATTCGCATCCACGCCAGCCCCGCGCCCGCCCGCGCGACCATCGGCGGTCCCGCGGCCAGAACCCGCTCGAGCGCTCCCGGCGCAAACGACACTCTGACCACCGCGCCTTCTGGGTCGCCGGCCCGTTGGCGCTCGCGCTGGGCGGCCCACAACCCCTCATCGTCCGACACGCGCTCGGTCTCGAGCCCGGCGCCGCGCATGGCCGCGGCGACGTTGTCGGCCGCCGCGTCGGCGGCGCGCCCTCCTGCCTGAGCAAGCACGGCGCCGCGATCGAGATCCCATCTCAGATCGAGCGCTTCGAGCTCCAGGGGCCGGCGGGCCACGTCCCGGGCGGCCCGCGCGAGCACGGCGCGATCCTCGCCATGCCCCACCACGGTCACCTTCTCGCCGCCGTCCGGATGCAGCCGGACGATCACCTCGCACACCACCCCGAGCGTCCCGAACGCCCCGCACATCAGCTTCGCGAGGTCGTAGCCGGCGACGTTCTTGATCACTCGCGAGCCGGCACGCACCAGCGTCCCTTCGGGCAGCGCCACCTGGACGCCGAGAATCAGGTCGCGGATGCCTCCGAAGCGATGACGCAGCGGCCCCGAGTCGGCGGTCGCGACGATCCCGCCGATCGTCGCGCGTTGGTCGGGATCGGGCGGGTCGAGCGCCAGCCGTTGCCCGGCCTGGGAGAACGTGCGCTGGGCGTCGCTCAGTCGCATGCCCGCCTGGAGCACCGCCGTCAGGTCGCCCTCGTTGTGCTCCAGCAGCGCATCCAGGCGGTCGGTCGACAGCTCGAGCTGGGGTGTTGCCCCCGGCGCCCCCCAATCGAGCTTGGTCCGGCCTCCCGCCGGGCGGGTGACGACTCCCTGCGAGAGCAGCGTCGCGACCTCCTCCGCGCTCGCGGGGCGCTCCACCACGAGCTCGGTGGCCGCCATCTAGAAACGCTCCGCCAACCCGGCCGCCTCCAGCGGGTGCACCCGGTAGGGCCCGGGGACCTCTCCGCACAGCCGCGGAGTGGGCATCACCTTTCCGGGGTTCGCCAAGCCTCCGGGGTCAAACGCGCAGCGCAACTTCTGGAACGCGTCCAGGTCGGGCTCGTCGAACATGCTCGCCATGTAGCGCTTCTTGTCGACGCCGACCCCGTGCTCGCCGGTGATCGAGCCGCCCGCATCGAGACACGCTTGCAGGATCAGACCAGACAGCTTCTCGGCGCGCTCGGCCTCCCCGTCGACGTGGCCGTCGTAGCACACCAGCGGATGCAGGTTGCCGTCGCCGGCGTGGAACACGTTGGCAACCTGCAAGCCGTACTCCTGCGCCAGCGACTCGATTCGATCGAGCACCTCGGGCAGCTTGGTGCGCGGAACCACTCCATCCTGGACGAAGTAGTTCGGCGAGATCCTGCCCGCCGCCGGGAACGCCGACTTGCGCATCTTCCAGAAGATGTCTCGCTCCGCGGCGTCGCGCGCCACGCGCAACTCGGTGGCGCCGCAGTCCTGGCAGCGTTTGGCTACGTCCTCGAAGCGCTCCTCGCACTCGGCTTGCGCGCCGTCGAGCTCCACGATCAACGCCGCGCCCGCGTCCAGCGGCCAGCCGGCGTGCGCCATCTCCTCCGAGGCCTGGATCGCCAACGCGTCCATCATCTCGATCGCCCCGGGGACCGTGCCCGCCGCGACGATCGCCGACACCGCCTCGCCGGCTTGGTGCACGCCTTCGAAGAACGCCACCAGGCACTTGACCTCTTCCGGGGCGGGCACTACGCGGAGGGTGATCCGGGTCGCGATCCCCAGCGTCCCTTCAGAGCCCACGAACGCGCCGAGCAGGTCGTAGCCGGGTGGATCGAGTCCTTTGCCGCCGAGCCGCACCACTTCGCCATCCGGCAGGACGACCTCGAGACCGGTCACATAGTTGGTCGTGAAGCCGTACTTGAAGCAGTGCGCGCCGCCCGAGTTCTCCGAGACGTTGCCGCCGATCGAGCAAACGATCTGGCTGGACGGGTCGGGGGGGTAGAAGAAGTCCGGCGCGACGGCGCGTGAGATCGCGATGTTCGTCACCCCCGGCTCGACCACCACGCGGTGGCTCTGGAGGTCTACCTCGAGGATCCGCCGCATCCGGCTGAGCACGATCAGCAGCCCGTCCGCGATCGGGAGCGCGCCGCCTGATAGCCCCGAGCCGGAGCCGCGAGCCACCCACGGCACCTGGAGCTCGTGACAGGCGGCGACCACCTGCTGGACCTCGGTTGCGGTGCCTGGCAGAACCGCCACGGGCGGCAGCACGTGGTACTGGAGCAGCCCGTCGGAGGCGTAGGTGAACAGGTCGTGCTCGTGCACAAGCACGTGCTCGTCGCCACAGATCCTCTGAAGCCGACTGATGAGCTCGCGGTGCAGAGCCCTCTCCACCCGTGTATGTATAGCGCGGCGCAAGCGAGTCGTGGGCTCGCCGGTCTCCCTCGCATCGGCGGCGCGATTGACGCGGCGTCGCGTTGCTGGTTAGGTCAGCTCAGCCCGAACGCCCGAGCCTGTGTCCGGCGGGACCGCCGCCTGACTAACCGCCATCCGAGGAGAGCACATGCCAGACCAGTTCGACCCCACGCCCGACGACCGCTTCTCGTTCGGGCTGTGGACGGTGGGACACCGCGGCCACGATCCATTCGGCGCGCCCACCAGGCCCCCGATCGAGCCCGAGGAGATCACTGCGCGGCTGGCGGAGGTTGGGGCGTGGGGAGTAGCCCTGCACGACGAGGACCTGATTCCCTACGGCGCCGAGCGCCAGGAGCGCGATCGAATCGTCAAGCGCTTCCGCGACGCGGTGCGCAGCGCCGGGCTGGTGGTCCCGATGACTACCGTCAACCTGTTCACTCAGCCGGTGTTCCGCGACGGCGCGTTCACCGCGGCCGACCCTGCGGTGCGCCGGCACGCGTTGGCCAAGACGATGGCTGCGATCGAGCTCGCGGCGGAGCTCGAAGCGCCGGTGTTCGTATTGTGGGGCGGCCGCGAAGGGATCGAGTCGGGCGCTGCGCGCGACCCACGCTTGGCGCTCGAGCGCTACCGCGAGGCGCTCGACTTCCTGTGCGAGTTCGTGCGCTCGCAGCAGCTGGAGCTTCGCTTCGCGCTGGAGGCCAAGCCGAACGAGCCCCGCGGGCATCTGTACCTGCCGACCACGGGTCACATGCTGCACTTCATCTCCACGCTCGCTCACCCGGAGATGGTCGGCGTCAATCCCGAGATGGCCCATGAAGCGATGGCCGGACTGAGCTTCCACCAGGCGGTCGGCCAGGCTCTTTGGGCCGGCAAGCTTTTCCACATCGATCTCAACGCCCAGTACGGCCCGCGCTACGACCAGGACTTTCGCTTCGGCGCCGAGGATCTGAAGGAGGCGTTCCTGACCGTGGCGCTGCTGGAGCGCGCCGGTTACCAGGGCGCCCGGCACTTCGACTGCCGTGCCTACCGAAGCGAGGATGACGCCGACGTGTACGCCTCGTTCGCCCTGGGCTGCATGCGCAACTACAAGATCCTGGCCTCCAAGGCGAGGGTCTTCGACGGTGACCCCGAGTTCTTGGAGGCGCGGCGCGAGGCCGGCGCGGAGCAGCTATCCGAGCCTACGCCGCCGTACTCGCAGCAGGAGGCGGACCGGATCCGAGCGGCCGATCATGCCGCCGGGATCGATGTCGGCCGGGGACGCAGGCACGAACGGGCCGACCAGCTGATGGTCGAGCTGATCCTCGGCGCCGCGGAGTAGCAGCCGCCATGGCCGCGGCACATCAGCCGCTCCCCCCCTCGGGCGAGCAGATCGAGCTCGTGGCGGCCGAGCACCGCGCGGTCGTGGTGGAGGTCGGCGGCGCGCTGCGCGAGCTGCAGCTGGGCGGGCGAGCGCTGCTGGACGGCTACTCGGAGCGGGAGATGTGCACCGGCGCCCGCGGCCAGCCGCTGCTCCCTTGGCCGAACCGGCTCCGTGACGGCAGCTACCGGTTCGGGGGCGAACCCCACCGGCTGGCGTTGAGCGAGCCCGAGCGAGGCAACGCGATCCACGGCCTGGTCCGCTGGGTCAACTGGACCGTGGCCGAACGGACTCCGGAGCGCGTGGTGATGAGCCATCGCCTTCACCCCCAACCCGGCTACCCGTTCGCACTCGCACTGAGGATCGAATATCAGCTGGCGGCCAGTGGCCTGACCGTCACCACCACCGCCACCAACGTCGGGCAGCAACGGTGTCCGTACGGCGCCGGGGCCCATCCGTATCTGACCGCGGGAGCCGAGACGATCGACGACTGCACGCTGACGGTTCCCGCCGCCAGCCGGCTCGAGACCGACGAGCGCGGCATCCCGACCGCGACGGCACCGGTCAGCGGCACCGCCTACGACTTCCGCCGCCCCCGCCGGGTGGGCTCCGAGCGGCTCGACACCTGCTACTGCGAGCTGCTACGCGACGACGACGCCCGCGCGCGCGTGATCCTGCAAGCGCCCGGCGGTCGCGTCGTCACGCTGTGGGCGGACCAGTCCTATCCGTACCTGATGGTGTTCACCGGCGACACGCTCCCGGCAACCCAGCGCCGGCGTGGACTCGCGGTCGAGCCGATGACATGCCCCCCGAACGCGTTCGCGAGCGGAGACGGCGTGCGGGTGCTCGAGCCCGGCGAGTCGCTCGCAGGCAGCTGGGGGATCGGCGGCGAGTGACCGCGGTCAGCTAACCCACAGTTCGGTCAGGGGGCCCGACGCGCCGTACACTGGGTCGGCGTCCGGCAGTGGCACCGCGCGGATGTTGGCCAGCGCTTGGTCGTGCTCGGCGGGGTCACCGCGGCGCAGGTCCCAGCTTCTCCCGTCGGGGTACGCTCCCACCACCAGCAGCTGACGCGAGCCGGCGTTGCAGTGACCGGTGCCAGCCGGCAACGCGAGCACGTCACCGCGCTGCACCCGAAAGCGCTGGCCCGCGGGGCCCCCCAACACCACCTCGGCGGAGCCGGCGACGATCCCCAGTACCTCGTGAGAGGTCGAGTGGAAGTGATGGAAGTCGAAGATTCCGTCGCGCCACGCGCCGAGCCAGCCGTTGCGCGCGAATAGCTCCTCGCACCTCTCGGGCTCCGCCGCCGCGGCGACTTCGTGGTAGATCAGCACCGGCAGCGACGAGTTTGGGATCGCTCCGTCGTCCTCGAACAGGATCGCCTCGGTATCCGGTAGGTAGGCATCCAAGTTCGGCATCCGGGCGAAACCCCTGTTGGTACGATCGTAACGCCAACGTTTGCAGCCCGGTGATCGACGAGCACGCGAGTGGCACGAGAGGTGGTGAGAGCGCGGCTCGCCTGAGACGGCCGGCTCGGCAGTGGCTCGAGATCGCGAGCAGCAGCGGACACCAGCCGCGGCGGCGGGGCAAATCCCTGCACCGGCGGCCCCCCAACCGACCGTCGCCCCGAGCGGGGGCGCCGGCGCCAAGGGCGATTCCAGCCCCGAGGAGCTCACCGGTAGACAGCGGACGATCGCCCGTCGGATGGCCGAGGCACGGGCCACGATCCCCGACTTCGAGCTCCGGCGCGAAGTCGACATGTCGGAGGTCGTGGCGCTCCGCGAGCGACTAGGCGAGACCGCCGATCAACGACCTTCTGTCGACGACTTCATCGTCAAGGCGGTGGCGCTGGCGCTACGCGAGTTCCCGCGAGTGAACGGCTCCTACCGCGACGGCCGGTTCGAGGGCCATTCGCGCGTCAACGTCGGGATCGCGGTGGCGGCGCCCGACGCGCTGCTCGTGCCCACGATCTTCGACGCGGATCGCCGATCGCTGGCCGAGATCGCGGCGACCGCGCAGACGCTGGCGGCGCGAGTGCGCGACGGATCGATCACACCAGCCGAACTGGGGGGCGCCACGTTCACGGTCTCGAACCTCGGCATGTACGGGGTCGACAGCTTCTCTGCGGTGATCTACCCGCCCCAGGCCGCGATCCTGACGGCGGGCTCGCTACGACCGCGCCCGGTCGTCGATCCGTCAGGGGACCTGGTCGCCCGGCCGACGATCGTGCTCACGCTGGCCTGCGATCACCGGATCCTGTACGGAGCCGAGGCCGCCCGCTTCCTGACGTGGTTGGCAGAGCTGCTCGAGCGCCCCCGCGCACTGTTGGGCTAGGCGGAACCGGCTCGCGGCCGGTACGTCTCGTCAGCGCTTCGGCGGCGGGGACGTGGGCCAGCGCGAACTTTGGCGACCCGCCCTGCGAACTTTGGCAACCCGCCCTGCGAACTTTGGCGACCCGCCCTGCGAACTTTGGCGATTTGGTTCGGGGGGGTCGAACCAAATCGCCAAAGTTCGGCTCCGCCCCGCGCGAAGCGGCTGGGGTGACGCCAACCGGCGACTGACACGGACGGCGTCAGGCGGCGCCGCAGCCGTAGATCGCCTGGCCCGGGCGACGACGCTCCGCCACGAAGCATCCGTTGCCCAGCACCTGGACGTAATACAGCGCCCGCTGGCCGCCGAGGGTGATCAGGCAGGAGAACACGGGGCTGCTCGTGCGTCCGAACGGGGCGGCGCTACGTTCGGGAGCCGTCGCGGGCCGACACGAAGCAGAGGTCGGACGGGGAGGGCCGCCGCTGGCGAGCAGCGCGCGCTCGAGACGGCGCGTCGATGCGGCCGCGGCCGGGGCGGTCGACGAGGCGGTCGAGGTGCTCGCGACTGGGGGCTGGCGCTGCGTTGTCGGTGCGGGCTTGTGAGCGCCCGACGCCGAGCCGCACGCGGCGACAAGGAGCACGGCCGAGAGCGAAACGAGGACGGTGGCGGCGGCGGGCGGACCTCGACGCCAGGACCTACTGCGGGCTACCGCTCCCAGAAGTCCTCGACGGTCTCCGTGTCAGACTCGACATGCGGGCCGAAGATGAGCACCTGAAGGCCTTCCGGTCCGGCCTTGAATGAACGCGCGACTCCGGCCGTGACCCGCACCGCGTCCAGTGGTGAGAGCTCGACCAGGTCGTCGTCGAGCTTGACGTGGCCTGCGCCCGCAAGGACGACGTAGATCTCCTCAGCCGTGCGGTGGCGGTGCGCAAACGCCTCACGTTTTCCGGGCTTGATGGTGAGGAAGTTGAGCCCCGTCTGCTCCGCCCCCAGATCGCTGCGCGCAAAGCGCGCCTCCTGCGTCTCCGAGACGCCATATTTGAGGGCCATGTCTTCCACGTCGCGAAGGTTCTTCTTTGCGTAGCTCATAGGTCACCACCGGTCAATGTCGCCTCTTCGCCCGCGGGCCGCTAGACGTGTAGCGCTGCGCCGCGAATGGCGAGACCCGGACTCGAACCGGGGACACCACGATTTTCAGTCGTGTGCTCTACCAACTGAGCTATCTCGCCCTCGTCGGGGCGATGCTAGCGAGTGGTCAGGGGGCTGACGGGGCAGCCCCCTGGTCTTCAACTGGTGGCTTGCTCGGCGCCGGCGCGCGAGAATTCGCGATCGTGACGGCGACCGGCAAGCGGCTGTATCTGCTGCGACACGCGAAGTCGAGCTGGGAGGATCCGGGGTTGGACGACCACGAGCGCCCGCTGGCGCCGCGGGGTCGCCGGACCGCCGAGGTGTTGTCCAAGCACGTGCGAGCGAACGACATCCACCCGATGCTGGTGCTGTGCTCCTCGGCGCGCCGGACCCGGGAGACGCTCGAAGGCGTGGCGCCGGGGGGCGAGACGATGATCGAGTCGGAGCTGTACTCGGCCGGCCCCGGCGAGCTGCTCGCGCGGCTGCGAGACCTACCCGAGGAAACCGAGTCGGTGATGGTGATCGGACACAACCCCGCGCTGCAGACGCTGGTGCTGCGGCTGGCTGGGAACGCGGGTGGACGTCCAGGCTCCGAAGTGAACCGCGACGACGGCTCTGACGGGTCTGATCTCGCCACTGTGCGGCGGAAGTTTCCGACCGGTGCGCTGGCGACGCTGAGCTTCGAGTGCAAGTGGAGCGAGCTCGGCCCCGGGGGTGCAGAGCTGGTCGCGCTCGTGCGACCCAAGGACCTGCACTAGCGCGAGACCGTCATGCGGCGAAGCAGCTCGAGCGCGCCTCGCTTCGATAGCGGCTCGTTGAGGTTGCCGCACTTGGGCGACTGGACGCAGGATGGGCACCCCGAGCGACATGGGCACTCCCCGATCAAGCGCCGAGCGTCGTCGACCAGGCGCCCGAACTGGTCAAACCCGCGGCGTGTGAGTCCCACGCCGCCAGGGTGGCCGTCGTAGATGAAGATCGTCGGCCCGCCGGTCTGGGGGTGGGCGTTGGTCGACAGTCCGCCGATGTCCCAGCGGTCGCACATCGCGATCAGCGGCAGCACGGCGATCTGGCCGTGCTCCAGCGCGTGTAGTCCCCCGAGGAGCTGCTCCAACGGGTACGGCTCGGCCGCGATCAACTCGTCGAGCTCGTACCACAGCGCCCGAGTGGAGAACTCGACTGTGGGCAGGTCGAGCGTCTGGAAATCGATCACCTGGTGGTCCTGGAGGCCCTTGCGCTGATAGCCGAGCACCGTCTCCGAGTACACCACCTGACCGAACGAGAGAGTCACCCCGTGGCTGGCCCGCTGCTCTTGCAGGCGCTCGATGTAGGTCATGCTCTCGCGCTTGGCCTGCGTGAAGTAGTCGCCGGCGAACGGCTCGAGCAGTGCCCGGCGCGCGCTGAGGTCGAGCTCGAGCACGCTGTACGAGCGCCCCAGATGGAGGTACACAGCTCCCTCGTGTACGGTCGAGTACGCGCGCGCCGCCTCGATCGTCCCCAGCACCTCGCCCGAGCTCGCATCGATCAGGATGAAGCTGTCCGCGCTGGCCGAGCGCAATGCCACGCGCGCTGCGGGGTAGTCGTCTGCGCGCTTGAGGACGAACCCTGTCGCGCGCTCGCGCAGCAAGCCCTCCTCGCTGAGCCGTTGGGCGTAATCGCGCCACTCAGACCCTAGGATGGAGTCGTCGGCGTCAGTCAGCGGGGCCTCGTGTGCGGCGCACAGAAGATGCTCTGCGTAGATCTCCGGACTGTGTGGATCGAGGATCGCGGCTTCCACGGGCCGGGTGAGGAACTCGGCGGGGTGACGGCAGAAGAACTGGTCGAGTGCGTCTTCGCCCGCGATGTACACCGCCAGTCCGCGCCCGATGCGGCCGGCTCGTCCCCACATCTGCTTGAGACTCGCCACCGTGCCCGGAAACGTGACGCAGATCGCGGCGTCGAGCTGGCCGATGTCGATCCCCAGCTCCAGCGCATCGGTGGCCACCACGCCGAGCAGCTCGCCACCGCTCAGCCGCCGCTCGATCTCATGCCGCTGCGCTGGGGTGTAGCCGGCGCGGTAAGGGGCGATCCGCTCGGCGAGCTCTGGTTCGAGCCGGTCCACCGCGTGACGGAGGATCAGCTCGACGCCCTTGCGCGATTTCATGAAGCAGATCGTCCGGGCTTCGCTCGCGACCAGCTCGGAGAACAGTTCGGCCGCCTCGTACAGCGCCGACCCCCGGATCCCGAGTTGTTCGTCGAGCAGCGGGGGGTTCCAGATCGCGACCCGCCGGGCCGCCTTGGGAGCCGTGTCGTGCTCGATCACCGCGAAGTCGGTCAGCCCGGTCAAGCGCTCGGCGAGGTCGAGCGGATTGGCGATCGTGGCGCCCGCGAGCAGTAACCGCGGCGCGCTCCCGTGGATGGCCGCGGCGCGCCGTAGTCGCCGAAGCACGTTGCCGACATGGGAGCCGAACACGCCCCGGTACACGTGAGCCTCATCGACGACCACGAACGCGAGGTTTGCCAGTAGCTCTCCCCAGGCGGGATGGTGGGGCAGGATCCCCAGGTGCAGCATGTCGGGGTTGGTCAGGATCAGGTTGCTGCGCTTGCGGATCGCGGTGCGCTCGCCGCGGGGAGTGTCGCCGTCGTAGATCGCCGGACGGATGGTGTCGTGAAGCCCGAACCCGTGTAGGGCACGCGCCTGATCCTGGGCCAGGGCCTTGGTGGGGTACAGGTACAGGGCTCGGGCGGCACGGTCCGAGGTCAGCACTTCCAGCGTCGGCAGCTGAAAGCACAGCGACTTGCCGGAGGCGGTGCCGGTGGTGATGATCGTAGGGGCGTCGAACGCGCTCTGCAGCGCCTGCGCCTGATGGGCATATAGCTCGCTCACGCCGGCGCGCGTGAGCGCCGAGACGACCGCCGGGCTGAGCTCCGGCGGAATCGGAACCCGGCGCCCGCCGCGCGCCTCGTAGAGGTCTTCGTGCACGAGACGCCGATCGGTTCGCCCTGTCTCGAGCAGCGGCTCCCAGGGCTCGATCGTGTGGACTGCGGCCATCGCGGCCAGTATGGCGGCGCTCGGTGACTGGTACGGTCGCCCGCGCTGTGCGGTGCCTCTACGCCGACCTCGATGGGACGCTGCTCGGCCCGGGCGCGTCGCTGCTGCGGGGCGCCGACGGCAGCTTCAGCCCGCTCGGGGTGCGGGCGATCGAGGCGTGCTGGCGCGCGGGCATCGAGGTGGTGCTCTATTCGGGGCGGCGCCAGCTAAGCGTGTTCGAGTGCGCCAGGCTGATCGGCTCCACCGCCTATGTCTTCGAGCTCGGGTGTGGGCTGGTCGTGGACGGGGAGCTCGAGTGGCTGACCGACGGCATCGTGCCTGACGCGCGCGGGACGATCTACGACCAGATCGAAGCCTCGGGCGCCCCGGCGCTGCTGTTGGAGCACTTCGCGCAGCGGCTCGAGTACCACACGCCGTGGTCGATCGACCGTGAGGTCTCGCACCTCTTCCGTGGAGCCCTCGAGCCGGGCGAGGCCGAGGACGTCCTACGCGCCGCGGGACTCGACTGGCTGCGCCTCGTGGACAACGGCGTCGTGCGGGCGCACGCGGAGCAGATGCCCGGCTTGCCCGTCGTGCACGCGTACCACCTGATCCCGGCGGCGGCTTCCAAGGCACGGGGCGTCGCCCGTCATATGCAGGCGCGCGGATACGGCCGAGCGGACTGCATCGCGGTGGGCGACTCGCGCGAGGACATCGACACGGCCCGGGTAGTGGGAGCGTTCTGGCTGGTTGCCAACGCACTCGAGCGCGACCCCACGCTCGAGCGCGAAGTCGCCCGCGGCTCAGGCGTGAGGCTTGCCTCCGAGGGCTATGGGGCGGGGGTCTACGAGGCGGTGGTTACCACGCTGGCGGAGGGAGGGTAGGGGTGGTTCTGTGCGGGGGCCGCGGGGTTCGGGGGCCCGTTCGGGAGGGCCCGGTCGCGGGCCAGGGTTCCGGGGGTTCCCCGCGGGCCCGGAGGACCCAGGCGCGCGCGGGCCGCCATCTGGCGCGACCAAAATCGCGCACTCACCCGCGCCGCATCAGGGGGAGTGCGCGAAAACCGCTACCCGCTCCATCTCTTTACGCCCACCCCCCAGCCGGGGCCTAGGGTGGGTGCGATTAACGTCGTTTTTCTCGAGGGCCTTCGGCCCGCGGTGGCGACGTCGCAGCTAGCGCCTACCGTCCCCCTGCTCGGCCTGATTCGCGTCGCCGACGGCCCAGCCGAGCCGCTGCACGAGTTGCGTGGCGAAATGATCCGACTCGAAGTCCGTCACGTTCACCCGCTCGCGAAGCATCACCGTGGCCTTGCCATCCTTGGCGGGCGGGTCCGCCATCACGATGATCTGGGGCATCGCCTCTCCCTTCCGATTGCGTTCCGCGCGAAGGGTCCCATCGACTCCTTCAGCGCTCGTAAACATCCGGTGTCGATCGACACGAGGACGTGCAAAAAGCGCACGGATTCGCGCAGCGAGGTGACACGCCTTAGCCACCCCAACAGGCGAGACGATCGGAGGGCGTCTCAGGCCGCGCCCCGAGCGCGCGCTCCGGCGCCCTGCGCCGCGGCCTCACCCTCGATCGCCACCGCATCCGCGAGCGCCTTCGCCGACTCCGCGATCTCGCCGAACGCGTCGGCCACATCGGCCGCGCTCGAACCGGTTATTGCCCGGTTGAGTGTTGCTACCGCTGCGTCGAACCGCTCCCACAACTCCTCGGGACCCCGCCGACCCGTCCCCGGGCGCAATTCGTACGGCGGTTGGGCTTGCTCCGCACCAGGGACCGGCCTCCAGAGCAGACCGGCGGCGTGAGCGTGCTCCCACGCAACCTGCTCCGTTGCCGCGGCTTCGGCCAGCTCGCCCAGCCGGCCCGCGAAGCCTGCGTCCGGCGGCGCGAGCTTGTGCGAGCGCATCGCCGAGGCCCAGCTGTCGCTCGCGTGCCGCACGGCCCGCATCACCTGTGCACGCTGACGGTCGAGTCCGTCGTCGAAGCTCACCGGCCATCCTGACCGGGCGGCGCGGGCGCTGGCTCGGCCAACCCAACCGGCTCTCCGTTCCAGAAGTCGTCCGCGCTCGGCCCCGAGTCTCGCTCAGTCGACACCGGCGACGGGCTGTAGCTCTCCGCGAGCACCCGCTCGAAGTCAGAGCGCTTGATCCGCACCCGCCGGCCCATCCGCAGCGCGGGCAGCGATCCCTGATCGATCCAGTTGCGGACCGTCTGCTGGTTGATCTTGAGCATCTCCGCGACCTCGGCCACGGTCAAAAA
>JAFAZB010000539.1 GCA_019240015.1 Solirubrobacterales bacterium | reverse complement strand
GGCGTCAGCGCCAGCAGCGTGTCGTGCAGCTCTTCGAACGGCGCCCCGGGTCTGAACAGCCCCAGCCGCGTCCCCACTCGCGATACGGGGGTGTCGACCGGCACGTCGCGGATCCCGAACGCGAACAGCAGCACGCAGGCCGCCGTCTTGCGCCCCACTCCCGGGAGGGCCACCAGGTAGCGCTGCGCCTCGGGCACGGAGCGCTCCGACAGCCAGTCCAGCGACAGCTCGCCGCCGGGCGCCGTGTCGGTGAGCGCGCGCAGGATCTGCTTGATCCGGGCGGACTTGACCTTCGAAATGCCGCCGGGCCGAATCGCCTGCTCGAGCTCGTCGACCGGGGCGTCGCGCACCTCCACCCAGCTTGGGAACCGTTCGCGCAGCGCCAGGTAGGCCACGTCTCGGTTGCGGTCGTTGGTCGACTGCGAGAGCACGGTCAGGATCAGCTCGGCGATCGGGTGGCCGTGGGGCGCGGCCAGCGGGATCCCGTACACGAGCCGCAGCCGGTCCCGGATCGCGCGCAGGCGCCGGGGAGGGGGTCGCCGCCACTGACCGCGCTCAGTCAAGCGCTCCCCACCGCTCGCACGCACGGCCGGCCGCGACCACCGCCTCGCGCAGCGCCGCCGCCACCGACGAGGGGTAGAAGCCGCTGAGCGCGAGCTTCGCGAGCAGGATCCCCGTCAGCACGTCGCCCGCCCCGATCGTGCTCTTGACCTTCACCTGCAACCCGGGGACGTCCGCGCGGCGCTCGCCGCGCAGGATCGCGCCGTCCGCGCCGAGCGTCACCACCGCGATCCGGGCGCCGGCTTTCAGCAGCGCCCGCGCGGCTCGTTCCGGATCGGCCTCGCCGGTCATCAGCTCGGCCTCGGCGCGGTTGGCGCGCACCAGCAGCGCACCGGGAACGCAGGCGTTGGCGCTGGCCGAGGCGTCGGCACGCGAGGACCAGCGGTGAAGGCGGAAGTTGGGATCGAAGATCACCGGGCGACCCAGCTCCAGCGCGACCGCCCGGGCCTGCATCGTCACCGCCCGCTCCTCGGCGCCGACCAGCGTGTTGGAGCCGAAGAACAGCGCCGCCGCGCCGTCGACCGCTTCGTGGACGCGCTCGCCGAGCGCCCGCACGACGGTCGCGATCGCCTCGCCGTAGATCTCGTAGCTCGGCTCCCCGCCGGCGGCGACCGTCACCAGCGCGATCGGGGTTCGCAGGCCGGGGATCAGCGCAAAGCAGCTCGTGTCGACGCGCTCGTGCTCGAGCCTGGAGCGCAGCCAGCGACCCCAGACGTCGTCGCCCGCGCCGCCCGCCAGCGCGATCCGTGCCCCGGCCCGCGCGGCGGCCACCGCCACGTTGGCGGTGGCGCCCCCGAAGTGCGGCACGAACGCGTCGGCGCGCGCGAGCGAATCGACGGGGCGCTCGCAGATCAGGTCGACGAGCGCCTCGCCCAGACAGAGCGCGCGGGCCGTCGGGGCCGGCCGCTGCACTCCGTTCGCGCTCATCGGCGAGGACGTTATCCTCGCCCGGGGGTGGGCGTCGACGAGCAAACGATCGATCTCGCCGGAGCACCCGTGTTCGTCCGCATCGGCTCACTCGGGACGGCGCCGCCGCTCTACCTGCACAGCGTCCCCACCAGCTCGGACGACTGGACGCCGTTCCTCGAGCGGACCGGCGGGATCGCGCCCGACCTTCCGGGTTTCGGGCGCTCCGGCAAGGCCGGCAACCTCGATTACTCGCTGCACGGGCTGGCGCGCTTCGTCGGGGAGCTGCTCGATGCCCTCCAGCTGAACGAGGTGAAGCTGGTCGGGCATGGCTGGGGAGCGGCCGTCGGGCTGGTGCTCGCCCAGCGCGAGCCCGGCCGGGTGCAGCGAATCGTGCTGGTCGACCCGGTGCCGTTGCTGGACGGGTTCCGCTGGCCGGCGGTCGCGCGGCTGTGGCGGCGGCCAGGGATCGGCGAGCTCGCGATGGGCGCGACCGGCAAGTGGCTGCTGGCGCGGGCGCTGCGCCGCGGCAGCGTCAGCCCGCAGGCGTGGCCGAGCGACCGGATCGAGGCCGTCTGGGAGCAGTTCGATCAGGGCACACAACGGGCGATCCTACGGCTGCACCGCTCGGTCGACGAGCAGCGCCTGATCGCAGCGGGCGCCGGGCTCGGCGCCCTGGCGGTCCCCGCGTTGGTCCTATGGGGGGAGCGCGATCCGTGGCTGCCGGCGTCGTTTGCCCACCGCTACGCCGAGCGGCTCGGCCAGGCCACGCCGATCCGGCTTGCAGACGCCGGTCACTGGCCGTGGCTCGATCAGCGCAGCGTCATCGACCGGGTGGACCAGTTCCTGGCATCGGGGTGAGCGCACGAGTTGATCCCAGGCGGGTCGCGCCGACGCTGCTAGCCGGCGCGCTGGCGGCGCTCTACGTGATCGTCTCTCCGCCCAGCCTCGACCTCGCCGCGCATGTGTTCAGGGCGCAGCTGTTCCGCAGCGAGGGATTCGCGCTCTGGAACAACTGGTGGTACGCCGGGCATCACATCGTCGGCTACAGCGTCCTGTTCCCCGCGGTCTCGGCCGCGCTCAGCCCGCAGCTGGCGGCCGCGATCGCCGCGACCGCGACCGCCGCCGTATTCGAGCCGCTGGCGCACCGCCGCTACGGCGCGGACGCGTGGCTCGGCGCGCTGGTGTTCGGCGCCGCCACCGCGACGAGCCTGTTCACGGGCAGGCTGGCGTTCGCGTTCGGGGCGCTGCCCGCGGTGGCCGCGATCCTGGCGCTGGACCGAGGGCGAACCTGGCTGGCAGCTTCGCTCGCCGCGCTGGCCGCGCTGTGCAGCCCGGTGGCCGCGCTATTCGCCGCGCTCGGGGCGGCCGCCCACGCGCTCGGCTCCTACCTCGCCGAGCGCGAGCTCCGGGTCGCCTGGCCGGGAATCGCGGTCGCGATCGCGGCGATCGCGCCGCTGGCGGCGTTCGCGGTCGCGTTTCCGGAGGGAGGCAGCGAGCCGTTCGCGTTCGCCGCGCTGTGGCCGATCCCGCTGCTGGCGCTGGGTACGCTGCTCGCGCTGCCGGCTGGTGAGCAGAAGCTGCGGGCCGGCGTGGCGCTGTACACGCTCGCGACGATCGCCTGCTACCTGGTGCCCTCGCCGGTCGGCAGCAACGCGGCGCGGCTGGGCACCTTCTTCGCCGCGCCGCTGGCGGCGCTGTTGTGGTGGCCTCGCAAGGTGCTGCTACTGGTACTCGCGGCGGCGCCGCTGCTGTACCTCGAGTGGCAGGCGCCGATCCGCGACCTGGTCACCGCGGTGGACGATCCGTCCTATTCGGCCGACTACTACGAACCGCTGCTGCGGTTCCTGGGCCAGCAGACCGGGCCGCCCTTCCGGGTCGAGGTCCCGTTTACGCGCTTTCACTGGGAGGCCTACGCCGTCGCAAGCCGCTACCCGATCGCGCGCGGCTGGGAGCGGCAGCTCGACATCGAGGACAACGCGCTCTTCTATCGCGGGCACTTGACCGCGGCCGCCTACGAGGCCTGGCTTCACCGCGAAGCGGTCCGCTTCGTGGCCGCGGCCGACGCGCCGCTCGACTACAGCGCCGAGCAGGAGATGGCGCTGATCGATCGCGGGCTGCCCTACCTGCGCCTGGCGATGCGCACCGCCCACTGGCGCGTTTACGAGGTCAGCGACCCGACGCCGATCGTGCAGGGCGCGGCGACGCTGCGGTCGATCGGCGGCGACTGGCTGTCGCTGTACGCCGGCCACACCGGGAGCGCACTCGTGCGCGTGCGCTTCACGCCCTACTGGAAGCTGGCGCAGGGCGCCGGATGCGTCTCGCGGGCAGGCCAGTTCACGCGCGTGACGATACGCAGGCCGGGGAGCTTGCGGCTCGTGGCGAGCTTCTCGCTGGGGCGGATCGGGGCCAGCTCGCCGCGGTGCTCGTAGTGCGCCCTTAAAGCCCCGCAAAGGGCCCTGACAGGGACCGGACGGCGGCCTCGGTAGGATGCCTGCCGCCATGCGGCGTCGACTTGATCTGATCGAGGCGCGGGTCCTCCCGCGCGGCTGGCGCGACGCGGTCAGACAGCTACTGATCGCGCTCGTCGCCTACATGCTCTACCAGGTGGTACGTGCGCTGGCCGACGGCAGCGGCAGCTACAAGCCATTCGGCGACGCCACCAAGATCATCAACCTCGAGCGCGTACTGCACGTGTTCATCGAACCGAGCGTCCAGGCGTGGACATCCAATCGGCACTGGCTGATGGACTTCGCCGACTGGACCTACCTGAACGCGCACTACTTCGTCACGATCGGCGCGCTGGTGTTCATCTACCTGCGCCGCAACGACTCCTTCTACTTCATCCGCAACATGTTCATGGTCGCGATGGCGATCGCGCTGGTCGGCTACTTCCTGTACCCGACGGCGCCGCCGCGGCTGATGCCGGAGTGGGGCTTCACCGATTCGATCTCCCAGTTCCTCGGCGGCTGGGTCGACCGCGGGCCCGGGCACGCGTTCCTGAACTTCTACGCCGCGGTCCCGTCGATGCACGTGTGCTTCGCGCTGATGATCGGCGTCGCGATGGCCCGGCTCGTCCGTCGCCGGCCGCTGAAGCTCGCCTGGTGCCTGTATCCGCTGCTGATCACGTTCGTGGTCGTGGCGACCGGCAACCACTACCTGACCGACGTGTTCCTCGGCGCGTTGACCGCGGGCGTCTCGGCGCTGGCCGCCAAGCAGCTGCTCGCCCGCGCCCGCCCGGACGTCTGGGCGTTCGGCCAGGCCACCGCTTAGCGATGGCCGAGCAAGCGACCCCGTCCCCGACACGACGGCCGAACAGGGGGCCCCGCCGCGAGCGACCGCGGCGCCCCGGGCCGACCACGCAGGAACTGATGCGCTCACGGCTGATCGAGTCGCGGCTGACCCCCAATGCGATCTCGCTGACCGGCTTCACGCTCAACCTGGCCGCCGCGGGTCTGGTGGTGGGACGGCTGTTCTTCCTCGCCGGGGTCGCGTTCATCGTCGGCTCGGTGATGGACACGCTCGACGGGCGCTACTCACGGATGTCGGGCAAGGGGACGCAGTTCGGCGCGTTCCTCGACTCGACGCTCGACCGCCTGGAGGAGGGGATCGTGCTGACCGCGGTCGGGGCGTACTTCGCCTCGCGCCACGACCAGGTCGCGGTCGCGGCGGTGGTGGCGGCGGTGCTGGGGTCGCTGATGGTCTCCTACACCCGGGCGCGCGCAGAGGCGCTCGGGGTCGCCTGCAAGGTGGGGCTCGCGACGCGCCCCGTGCGCGTGGTGATCCTGTCAGCGGGGCTGGTGTTCGCCAAAGGCGCCTCGCTCGGGCACTTCGAGCTGCTGGCGCCGGCGGTCTACGTGCTCGCGGCGCTCACCGTGCTGACGACGCTGCAGCGGATCGCCCACGTGCGCAAGCAGCTGCGCGCGGCCGCGGGGCCCGTGTAACCAACTTCCCCGGCGGGGATACATCTAGTTCGTGAGCGACAACGGCTCCTCGAACGGCTCGGCCCGCTACCAGCCCGACAAGGTGAGGGTTGCGATCATCGGCGTCGGCAACTGCGCGAGCTCGTTCGTACAAGGCGTCCACTACTACCGCGACGCCGACCCGCGAGCCGAGGTGCCGGGCTTGATGCACGTCGACCTCGGCGGATACCACGTACGGGACATCGAGTTCGCGGCCGCGTTCGACATCGACGCGGCGAAGGTCGGCCTGGACCTCTCGCAGGCGATCTTCGCCGGCCAGAACAACACGCTGAAGCTGGGCGACGACGTCCCCGAGCTCGGCGTGACGGTGCAGCGCGGCATGACCCACGACGGGCTCGGCAAGTACCTGAAGGAGAAGATCACCAAGGCCCCCGGGCCGACCGCCGACATCGTCGAGATCCTCAAGGAGACTCGTACCGACGTGGTCGTCTCCTACCTGCCGGTCGGCTCCGAGCAGGCCACCAAGTGGTACGTCGAGCAGGTGCTCGAGGCCGGCTGCGCGATGGTCAACTGCATCCCTGTGTTCATCGCCCGCGAGGACTACTGGAACGGGCGCTTCAAGAAGGCCGGCGTGCCGATCGTCGGCGACGACATCAAATCGCAGGTGGGCGCGACGATCGTCCACCGCGCGCTGGCGCGGCTGTTCCACGAGCGGGGGGTCAAGCTGGTGCGGACCTCGCAGCTCAACGTCGGCGGCAACATGGACTTCTACAACATGCTCGAGCGCGAGCGGCTCGAGTCCAAGAAGATCTCCAAGACCAACGCCGTCACCTCGGTCATGGGGCACACGCTCCCGGCCGACGACGTGCACGTGGGGCCGTCCGACTACGTCCCCTGGCTGACCGACCGCAAGTGGGCGCACATCCGCCTCGAAGGGCAGGCCTTCGGCGACGTGCCGCTGACCGCCGAGCTGAAGCTCGAGGTGTGGGACTCGCCCAACTCGGCCGGGATCGTGAACGACGCCGTGCGCTGCTGCAAGCTCGCGCTCAACAACGGCCTTGCCGGGCAGCTCGACGGTCCCAGCTCGTACCTGATGAAGTCGCCGATGCACCAGCGCCCCGACGCCGAGGCCAGGGCGATGACCGAAGAGTTCATCGCCAAGTACGCCCGCTCGGCGGGCAAGGCCAAGCGCAAAGCGAAGGCCTGAAAACAGGGGCCGCGCACGCGGCCCCCAATTAATAAACTGAGCGCGGTGAGCCAGCGCCTCGCGATCGCGCAGGTGACGCCGTTTGCCTGGGAGGCGGTCAACGAGGTCAACTCCTACGTGTCGCGCGTCTCCGACGAGCTCGCCGCACGCGGGCACCGGGTGCTGATCGTCGCCCCGTCCGAGTCGCCGGAGCTGGTGCGCGACAGCCGCCGCGCGATCCGCTCCGGCCTAGAGGCGCTGACCGAGGAGCCCGACGGCCACCCGCTCGTGCTCGGGGTCGGCGAGGTGCTCCCGTTTGCCCCCACCCGCCGGCGCAGCGCCTCGCTTCCGGTCGACGTCGCGCGGACGATCGAGGAGGCGCTCGCGACGCTGGCGCTCGACGTGGTCAACGTGCACGAGCCGTTCGCGCCGAGCGCCTCGAGCGCCGCGCTGCGACACTCGCGCGCGCTCAACGTGGGCAGCTTTCACGCCCCCACCGAGCGGATCGTCTCGACCCAGCTGACGGGTCCCCTGTCGAGGCTGCTGTTCGCGCGACTCGACGCGAGGGTCGTCAGCTACCGAGCGACCCGGAGCTTGATGCAGCGCTACTTCCCCGGCGAGTATCGGGTGATCGCGCCCGGCGCCGACCCGCCCGCATCGCAGCCCCGAGAGCACGCCCACGCGGTCGAGCTGCTGCTCGTCGCCGGCGAGGAGCGCGCCGCCGCGCGGAGCTTCCTGCGCGCGCTGCGAGCGCTCCCGGCGGACGCCGACTGGCACGCGACGGTCTTCTCTGACCGTCCGCTGCCGCCGCCCGCAACGCTCAGCCGGGCGCTGCGCGAGCGGGTCTCGTTCGTCGATGGCCGCGAGCGCTCCGAACAGGACGCGATCGCCCGGGCCGACGTGCTGGTGCTCGCCTCAGAGGGGGTGCGCCCGATCCCCGGCGCGCTGCTGGCTGCGCTCGGGGCGGGCCTGGTAGCGGTCACGTCGCGGCTGCCCGTCTACGAGGAGCTGCTCGCCGACGGGGAGCACGGGCTGGTGTTCGAGCCGGGCGACGTCGAGACGCTGGGCGCGCACCTGAGCAAGCTGATCGAGGACCGTCGGCTGCTGGAGGGCTTTCGCTCGCGCGTCGAGCAGCTGCGGGCGTCGCTGTCGTGGTCTCGGGTCGCGGACCAGCTCGAGCAGACCTACCAGGAACTGGCGGCGCGCAGGCACGACGCCGCCGGCGAGAGCCGGATCCGCGCCAAGCTGGCCTCCCGCCAGCTGATCGACGTCGACCTGCACATGCACACCGATCACTCCTACGACTGCGCGACGCCGGTCGAGGTGCTGCTCGCGGAGGCGCGCACGCGTGGACTCGGTGCGATCGCGATCACCGACCACAACGAGGTGTCGGGCGCCCGGGAAGCACTCCAGAAGGCCGATGGGATCAAGGTGATCGTCGCCGAGGAGATCAAGACCGCCGAGCAGGGCGAGGTGATCGGGCTGTTCATCGAGGAGCAGATCCCTCGCGGGCTGACGCTCGAGGAGACGATCGCGGCGATCAAGCGCCAGGGCGGACTGGTGTACGTGCCGCATCCGTTCGATCGCCTGCACTCGGTCCCCGACTACGAGCACCTGCTCGGGGTGATCGAGCAGCTCGACGCGATCGAGGTGTTCAACCCGCGCGTCGCGATCTCGGAGTTCAACGAGGAGGCGGTCCGGTTCGCCGCCAAGTACCGGATCCCGGCCGGCGCGGGGTCGGACGCCCACGTCCCGCAGGGGCTCGGCTCGGTCAGGATCCGGATGCGCGACTTCGACGGTCCCGAGGAGTTCCTGGAGTCGTTGCGCGACGCTGACATCATCCGCAACCCGGCGAGCCTGCTGTACGTGCAGGCGCTGAAGTTCCTGCAGACGAAGGCCATGCCGGGCGCCGCCAGGAGAGCGTCCCGCGAGCGCCGGGTGCGACGCGCGACCGGCCGCAAGCGACCAGGCACCCCCCGCAAGTCCTGATGCACTCGCAAGGACAAGCCCGCCGGCCGTCCAATCCGGGTGCAATGCCGGCCACCGACGACGAGATCCGCGAGAAGTATCTGGAGCGGGCGATCCGCGAGCTGAACGCGTTCGCGCGTGCGCTCCAGTCCTGCGCTCACTGTCCGCGGGGCCAGCTGATGCCCGTGCTGGGGTCCGGCCACCCGCAGGCGGACATCTTGATGGTCAAGTACTCGGCCCGCCCGTCCGAGGTCGAGGAGGGCGTGGCTTTCTACGGGCGCACCGGCAACGCGCTGATGAAGTCGCTCAAGCGGCTGGCGATCGACCCGCTGGCGGTGTACGGGACGCTATGCGTGAAGTGCCCGGTGTCAGACCCCACGATCGCCGACCCGGCCTGCGTCGCGCGCCTCGCCGAGGAGCTCGCGATCGTCCAGCCCAAGATCGTCGTCGTGATGGGGCCCGAGGCGCTGGCGGTGATCAACGAGCTGGAGCTCCCGCTGGCCCATGAGCTCCGACCCGCGCCCGGGGAACTGCAACGCCTCACGCCGAGCGTCGAGGCGCTGTACGTGCCCAACATCGACGAGGCGCTCGACGAGGACAGCGCCAAGCGCGAGTTCTGGTCGGCGTTCAGGGTGCTCGGCGAGTGGTGGGCGAACCTGCCGCCGTACTGATCCTCGGCCGCGCGCCTACTCGCCCTCGAAGAACCCGGCCTCCTCCGCCGCCAGCCCCGGTTCGTCCTCGGCGGCGTGGATCGAGCAGAGCGCCGGCCCACCTGACTCGATCACCGCCTGCAACTCGGCCGGGGTGAGCGCCGCACCGCACTCCTCACAGCGGTCGCCGATCTGGTCGAGCGTCTTCTCCTCGAGGTCCATGGGCGCGAGTCTAACCGCCGGCGCCGGGCCTACTCGTCCATCTCCAGCACGATCTTTCCGAGCTTGCCGCCGGCGGCGAAGCGATCGTAGGCCTGCTCGGCTTCGGCGAGCGGATAGCTGGCGGCGATCAGGACCCGCACCGATCCCGCGGCGAGCAACGGCAGCACCGAGCGCTCGAGCGCGCGGGCCGTGAGCGCCTTCTCCTCGAGCTGCCGCGAGCGCAGCGTCGAGGCGAAAATGCGCCCCCGGCTGCTCATCAACTGCCCCAGATTCAGCTCTCCGGTGGCCCCGGCGCCGATCCCGATCACGGCGATCCGCCCTTGGGTGCCGAGCGCCTTTACGTTCTCGCCCAGGTTGGGGGCGCCGACCAGCTCGAGGATCACGTCGAACGGCCCGTGCTCGGCGAACCCCTCCGGCTCGATCACCTCGGCCCCCAGCTCCGCGACCTGCGCGCGCGCCTGCGGGTTTCGCACCGTGGCCGTCACGCGCGCCCCCGCCGCGTGGGCGAGCTGGACCGCGGCCGTCCCGACGCCGCCGGCGCCGCCGTGCACCAGCAGCCGTTCCCCGGGCTTCAGCGCGGCCTGGGTGAAGAGCGCGTCGTGCGCGGTCGTGAACACCTCGGGCACGGCGCCGGCCTGGGCCCAGTCGAGGTGCTCGGGGACCGCCATCAGGATCCGCTCGTGCACCACCGCCAGCTCGGCCTGGCCGCCGCCGCCGACGATCCCCATCACCCGGTCGCCCTCCGCGAAGCGCGCCGCGCCGGGCCCGCGAGCGAGGACGGTTCCCGCCAGCTCGAGCCCGGGGATGTCCGCCGGCACGCCGGGCGGCGCGGGATACCGCCCGCGGCGCTGGTGCATGTCGGCGCCGTTGATCCCGGCTGCCCGAACCTTCACCAGCACCTCCCCCGAGCCGGGCTCGGGGTCGGGGTGCTCCTCCACGCTCAGCTGTTGATCGCGGATCGTGACTGCG
>JAFAZB010000496.1 GCA_019240015.1 Solirubrobacterales bacterium | reverse complement strand
ATTCACCAACGACTCGCGATACCTGGTCACCGCCGGGGACACCGCGATCGAGGCTTGGGACCTCACATCCCATCTCCAGCTGTTTCGGGCGTCCTCGGTGGACCGCGGAAGCATGAGCTCGGCGAGCGACGAGCTGGTTACGGCACGAGGCGACGGCGTGGCGTTGTACAGCTGCGACGCATGCGGCGGTTTGAGCCGGCTGCTGGCCGTGGCCAAGCGCGACACCACCGCCCAGCTGACGCCGGCCCAGCGCGCGACCTACCTGAAGCAGGGCTGATCGGCGGCGGACGGAACCGGCGCTGCTGGTGGGCGCTCAGCCCGCGCGAACTTTGGCGATTTGGTTCGACCCCTCCGAACCGATTCGCCAAAGTTCACTCGCCTGAGGGTCCTCGGCCAGGCCTTCCCTCGCCGGGGTCGGCGCCCGGCCGCCGATCCTCGTCGGCCAGGATCCGTGGGCTGTCGATGATCACCCGCCGCTCGCGCAGGCGGGAGATGAACGGCTCCTGACCCGAGAACGCGACCACGGTAGCCGCCGCCTCGCGGAGGCTGATCTTCAGCAGCCCGGTGTGGCGGTCCTCGACCTGGCCGTCGAGCTCGACCCGCGCCCCGCCGTGACCAGCGGTCGTCTCCAGTTCGAGCTGGGAGCCGGCGCCGATCACCAGCGGTGGGCAGCAGCCGCCGTGTACGGACAGCGGGGTCAGCAGGAATGCGGGAGCCTGGTGCATCAGCAGCGGGCCACCCGCGGCGAAGGCGTACGCGCTGGATCCCACCGGCGTGCTGACGATGCAGCCATCGCCGGCGAACCGCGCGTAGGTGATCCCGTCGATCTGGGCGCGCACGCGGACCTGGCCCTCGCCGCTGCGCACGATCGAGATGTCATTGAGCGCGAACAGGGGCTCTCCCTGGTCGCGCGCGATGTCGAGCGCCGGCAGCGGATGCGGGTTCCAATCGCCCTCGCTGAAGCGCTCCAGCGCCGGCCCCAGATCGTCGGCGACCACTGTGGTCAGGACGCCTAGGCTGCCGCAAGCGACGCCCAGCACCGGACGATCGGCGCCGGCGCCGGCGCGGATCGCCGCGAGGGTGGTGCCATCGCCGCCGATCGAGACGATCAGGTCGCACTCCCCCGGGTCCCCTTGCTCCGCGACCTGCTGCTGATAACACGGCGCCGGGACCTGCACCAGGTCGACCGAGGCGGCCTCGGTCCACTCCCTCAGCGTGCGCAGCGGGCGCTCGATCGCACGGCTGGGATGCACGACCACGCCGATCCGAACGGGAGAGCTCATCGCACCAGTATGCTCGCCGACGGTGGACACAGGCGCTCCGATCTCCTACCAGGTGCTCGAGCCAGGGACCCCCGTGTACAGCTCCGACGGGCAGCGGATCGGCTCGGTCGTGCACGTGCTGGCGGTGGCCGAGGAAGATGTTTTCGACGGGATCGTGATCGACGAGCATTCCGGCGAGCCGCACCTGGGCCACGGCGAGCATCGGTTCGTCGACGCGGACGAGGTTGCCAGCCTGCACGAGCGGGCCGTGACGCTCGCGCTCACCGCCGCCGCGTGCCGTGACCTGCCGCGCCCGAGTGCCAATCCTGGCGTGATGCGAGACGATCCCGCCGACCCGGGCGGAGGTCAGCTCGCGTCGAAGCTGCGTCGCGCCTGGGATCTGATCTCGGGCAACTACTAGCGGCCGCGATGAGTCCTTCGGCCCGCCGCCGCGCGCTCGCACGAGCCGCAAAGCTCGTGCCGGCACTGAAGCGGGTACCGGTGTTGAAGTTGCTCGCTGCCGCCGAGCTTGTGCTGCTCGCCCGGGATCATGCCGCACGGCTGACGCCGGCGGAGCGTCGCCGGCTGGTGGCGCTGGTGCGGATCGGTCGCGGGCGGCGCCGCAACCTCTCGCCCGAGCATCAACAGGAGCTCGCCGCGCTGATCGCCAAGACGGAACCCCGCGCGCTGGTGGGGACGGCCGCCGAGCGGCTCTCCCCGGTGCCGTTGCCGCGGCGGCTGCTGTATGGCCGCCGCGCCGGCCGCTAGCGCCGCGCTTGCGAGAGTTAGGCCGCGAGATGACGCGCGTTGCGGTAGTGGGACACGTCGAATGGGTCGACTTCATCCCGGTGGAGCGCTATCCGGACCGCGGCGAGGTGGTTCACGCCCGGCAGGCCTTCACCCGCGCCGCCGGCGGCGGTGGAGTCGTCGCGGCGGTGCTCGCCGAGCTTGGTGCGGAGGTCGACTTCTTTTGCGCGGTGGGAGACGACGACGACGGGCGGGCCGCCGCCGGGCAGCTCGCTGAGCGTGGTGTCGAGGTCCATATCGCCCGGCGCCGGCAGCCCACCAGGCGCGCTGTCACGCTGCTCGACCGCGAGGGCGAGCGCACGATCGTCACGGTCGGGGAACGCCTCGAGCCCGTCGGCTCCGATCCGCTTCCGTGGGAGCGATTGCGCGACGCGCAGGGGGTCTACTTCACGGCTGGTGACGAGCGCGCGCTGGGGCTGGCCCGGCAGGCGGGGGTGGTGGTCGCCTCGCCGCGTGGGCGAAGCGCGCTCGCGGGGCCGGGGCCGCAGCTCGACGCCCTGGTCTTCAGCTCCCGGGACGAAGACGAGCGCGACTGGGCAGCGGACCTCGCGCACCGGGCTCGCCTGCTCGTCGCGACCGAGGGGGCCGCTGGGGGCCACTGGTGGGGCGAGTGCAGCGGCAGGTGGGTCGCCGCCCCGCCGCCCGGCGAGCCGCGCGACGCCTACGGTTGCGGAGACTCGTTCGCCGCCGGATTCACGCTTGCGCTGGCCACCGGAGCGTCGATCCCCGAGGCGGCGGCGAGCGGAGCCCGGTGCGCAGCGCTGTGCCTGACCCGAGTTGGCGCGCCCTGACCGGCTCCCGAGCCCGGGCCCCGGAGTTTGCCTGGCGCCCGCTGCGGGCATCGGATCAGCCCATGAACGAAGCGATCGCGACGATCACGCCGTACCGAGACGGGCCCCTGCTCGTGCGTGGCAGCTTCCGCCTACAGGACAGCGAAGGCCGGGAGATCCCGGTGGAGCGCCAGGTGGTGGCCCTCTGCCGGTGCGGAAAGTCGCGCATCCGGCCGCTGTGCGACGGTTCGCACAAGCTTTCGGGCTTCCGGGCACCCAGCGGCCAGGAGCGCCGCCTACAGGGTTCCGGCGAGCGCTCCGCCCGCGACGGCTGACCGCAGCGAGCTCTCCCCAGCTTCCCAGCGGTCCAGCAGGTGGCGCGCCCAGCGGCCCTCCAGCAACGTGAGCGCGCGCGCCCCCCACAGCACGTCCCCGGCCACGGCGGGTTGCTGACGCGCCAGACCGCCCGCCAGGTCGGTCGCGGCGATGTTCTCATGCACCGAATCGGCTTCGACGTGCTCGTCGAAGAACATGGTTGCGTCGCCGTCGAACCCCAGCCGCCGGATCCCCCTTGCGTAACGAGCGTTGGGGATCGAGGAGGTCATCTCGAACAAGGCAAGATGGCCCACGATCGCCCCCCGCCAGCGGCGATGCAGCCCGAACAGCGACATCAGGTTGATCGTCGCGAGCGTCACGCCCGGGATCTGCTCGAGATAGGCGCCGTAGCGAGGATCGAGCCCCAGCGCTTGCATCGAGCCCGCAAACAGCTCGGCGTGGATCCGATCGGTCCGCCCGCCACCGTACTCGTCCGCCTGGATCTCGACCAGCGCCGCTTTGGGAGGCCCGCTGAGCCGGGGCAGCGCCCAAGAATGGGGATCGGCCTCCTTCAGCTGATACGCGGAGCGGTGGATCAAGAACTCGCGCAACTGCTCGAGCGTCGCCTCCCGCTCAACGAACCGGGATAGCGACGGCGCGTCGTCCTGCGCGTCGATCGCCCGCAGCGCCAGATCCATGTCCTGCGCGGCTGGGGCTGCTCCGGGAGCGCCCAGCGCGTCGCGGAGGCTCCGCTCGAAGGCGGCCTCCAGCCCGGCGCGCAGCGACAACAGCGAGGGTTCCCACTCCCAGCGCTCATCGACTCCGTCAAACCCTCTGTAGTGCAGCTCGTAGCAGACGTAGAGCGCCAGCTGGAGGTCCTCGTCGGCTAGGCAGTCGTCGGCCGGCGCCTCCCTGACCAGCTCATCGACGGGGTCCTGGGCCAGCGGGCTGCGGTCACCGCGCCCACCGGCGGGCTCCCGCAGCGCTGCCAACAGGCGGGCGCTTATCTCCCCACGGGCACTCGGTGGCGCGAACATCGCGCGCCTGGTTCTACCCCGCA
>JAFAZB010000436.1 GCA_019240015.1 Solirubrobacterales bacterium | reverse complement strand
AACCTTCCCGACCTGGTGCTGGAAACGCCGGAGCGGCGTGCAAAGCGCCTCAAGGGCGGGGGTTTCATGCCGTGGCCACCGCGTCCGTACGTCGCGCTGGTCGATTGGGAGCAGCGCCTGCACGAGCAGCTCCGGGCCCCCTGGCCGTGCCCTGATGGCGATGCCTTCCGGGAGGCGTGGGATCAGATCCTCGCAGAGCTGGAACGCAGGAAGGTGCCCATCGGGCGGGGCACGTTCGCCGGATGGGGCGATGGTGAGCCAGGGCTCGCGCGCGCCGTCTGGTGCCTGGTGCGCCACCAGCGTCCGGAGACCGTGGTCGAGACCGGCGTCGCGCGGGGCATCACCTCACGGGTCGTGCTCGAGGCGCTGGCCGCGAACGGTGCCGGGCGTCTGTGGAGCATCGATCTCCCGCCCCCCGGTCAGCCCAGGCTGCATGAACAGATCGGCGCCGCCGTCCCCGACCAGCTCCATCGGCGCTGGCGCTATGTTCGCGGTTCAAGCCGGCGTCGGCTGCGAGGCCTACTGCGGGAGCTGGGGACGATCGACCTGTTCATCCACGACAGCAAGCACACCGAGCGCAACCTGCGCTTCGAGCTCGGCCACGCTTGGAAGGCGCTCATCCCGGGAGGGTTCTTGGTCGCAGACGACGTCGACCTCAGCCACGGGTTTCGCGCCTTCCAAGCGGATCATGCAGAGGCGGCGACGCTCCTGTGTCTGGCCGAGCCCCTGACGCCCGACGTCGGACGCCAGGAAGATCGCGGCGTGTTCGCGCTCGTCCGGGCACCGATGTCCGAAGCGAGCGCCTCGGAGTCGCTACCGGTGCCGCCGGTGCGTGCGCCCGCGCCGCGTTGACTTGTGATGCTTGTTGGCCTTCTTCGCCTTCTTGACCTTCTTGATCGTCTTCTTGGCCTTCTTGGTGACCTTCTTGTGGTGGCGCGAGCGGTTCGAGCCGTTCGTGCCGTTGCTGCCGTTGCTGCCGTTACCGCCGGGCTGGCCTGAGCCCGGCTGAGTCCCAGACGCCGGGCAGGGCAACGGGTTGGGCAGCGACGATGGGGCGCCGCCGACGCACACCGGCACCGGCAGGTTCGCCGCGCCCGCCTGGACCGGCGCCGCCGCCAAGGCACCCCCGACGAAGATGGTTGCCGCGAGCAATCGCGCGCTCGCTCCTCTGCTCATGTGGCCCTCCTTGGTCCCGCGAAGAGCGCTAGCGCGAGCTTGCTCGTGAAGACCAGGCCTGGCTAGCGGTCACCCGCGTTTTACAGGTTTCCGGCTAAATACCACCGTCTGGCACCCTTGATCAGGCCACGGACGGATGTCCGAGGCCGCTGCCTCGGCTCCCAGGCTGACTTGTGCGCGCCTCCGGGCGCGCCGCTCCCAGGCTGACTTGTGCGCGCCTCCGGGCGCGCGCTCGCTAGCGCGTGCTCTTCTTGGCCGCGCTGCGCGCGCGGCCCACCGCGTTGCGCACCTTGCCCTTCAGCTCCTCTCCGGCGCCGCGAGCCTCGGTGCCGGGGCGTCCCGCCGCGGCTCCGGTCTCGCGCTTGGACCGGCCCTTGAGCTCCTCGGCCTTTCCCTTGAGTCGTTGTACGCGATCGCCCATTCGAGCTCCCTTCGTGAGGATTACCTCAGCAGGCTACCCCGGGTGGAGGATTCTGAGCGAACGGCGCTCGGACACCGGTGCGTCGATCGCGCGCTCATTGCCCTGTACCCTCAAGTCCAACGCATGGCCTATGCCGAGCAGAGCCCGCGGATCGCAGGGGCGATCAATGAGCATGCCTCCGCCCTAGCCCACGAGTGGCGTCGGCTGACGCGGGCTGCGACCGTCGTCGCGCTGTTCACCGCGCCGGCGTTCTTCCTCGTCCTGTTCAACTCAAACCACCTCGGGCTGGTGGCTTCGCTGATCGTGACCGCCTTGGCGGTGCTGGTGTTCAGGGGGCTGGTCGAGGTCCTCGCGCGCAAGCTGCTCCCGTGGCCCAGCCTGTATGGAGCACAGGAGAGCCTCAAGGAGGACGACCTGGTGGCTCGGCGGCGCTACTGGTACTGGCGGACGAAGTTCCGGCGCATTCCGATCCTGATCCTGTTGCTGCTGGCGCTGCTGGCCCTCTGCCAGCTGCTGTTCGCATTCGCGGGCGTCAGCGCATCGTTCTTTCACCCGTTCGCGGGCCTGCGCCAGATCTTCCCACCCGACACGCTGCCCCAACTGGCGCTGATCTTCATCCAGCTGCCGCTGCTGCTGTTCATCAACGTGTTCATCCTGTTCGGACCGTTCCTGTTCATGGCAGTGCGAGGAATCCGCAGCTACGAGCCGGGGGATGCGAGCTGGGGGGTGAAGATCGACGACGTACGCGGCCAGGCGGAGGCCAAGCAGGAGATCACGCGCGTGATCACCCTGTGGCAGTCCGGGGAGGAGTTCGAGAAGGCTGGCGGCAAGCGCGAACGCGGGTTGCTGTTCCTGGGCGCTCCGGGGACCGGTAAGACGATGATCTCGAAGGCGATCGCGACCAACTTCAATTGCCCGTTCGTGACCATCCCGGGCTCGGGCTTCGCACAGATGTTCATCGGGATGGACGCGCTGGTGGTGCAGTTCCTCGCGCACAAGGCCCGCAAGCTCGCCCGCAAGTGGGGCGGGCAGTGCATCGTGTTCATCGACGAGATCGACGCCGTCGGGATGCGCCGGCAGGCGCTGCAAGGCGCTCCCGGGGCCATGACCCAGGCCGCCCCGAGCACGATCCACGACTTCTGTTTCTACGGCCCCAACGGCTCGATCACACCCACCGGCGACCTGGTGATCGAGTCACGCGCCTGGCGCGAGCTGCTGTTCGCCCAGCGGGCGGAGACCCATCGCAGCGGCTACGCCGCGTTCGTGGAGGGGCTGCGGGAACGGATGCAGCGCTACTTCCCGGGCTTCGGAATGGGCGGCTACAGCGGACAGGCGCTGAACCAGCTGCTGGTCGTGATGGACGGGATCGACGAGCCGCCGGTGGTGCGCAAGTTCCTGACCAATCGCTTCAACACGTTCCTCGACGCGATCTTCGTCGTGCCCCGCCGGCTCGGCAGGTTGAGACTGCGCCTGCCCACGCCGCCCCCGCGCGGTGAGCAGATCTACTTCATCGGCGCCTGCAACGTCCCGATCCAGGTGCTCGATCCGGCGCTCACCCGTCCCGGCCGGATGGGTCGTCACATCTGGTTCCGTACCCCCACGAAGGATGACCGGCTCGACATCTTCGACCTGTACCTGGAGAAGGTCGACCACGAGCCCGACCTCGACACCGACCGCCGCCGCGACGAGCTGGCGCGGATCACCAACGGCTACTCGCCCTCGATGATCGAGCAATGCTGCTCGATGGCGCTCACGATCGCGCACGCCGAGGGCCGGCGGGTGTTCGGCTGGGGGGACATCGTCGAGGCAATGACGTCGGTCGAGGCGGGTACCGCGCAGAACATCGAGTACGTCCCCGAGGAGACGCGGGCTGTGGCGATCCACGAAGCCGGCCACGCCGCCGCCGGACACGTGTTCCTGGAGAACGACATCCTCTCCACGCGCCTCTCGATCCGCAAGCGCGGTGGCTCGCTCGGGCATTACCAGGGGATGGAGAAGGACGAGCGCTTCTCTCACTTCCGCAGCCGCGTGATGGGCAGCCTGATCATGACGCTCGGGGCGATGGCGGCCGAGCACGTGTTCTACGGCGAGAACTCTCAGGGCGTGAGCGGCGACGTGCAGAGCGCCACCGCCACCGCCGCCGCGATGGTCGGAATGTGGGCGATGGGCCCCGATGCGGTTCACCTCGACGGAAGCCTCGACGTCGCGCAGGACACCGAAGCGGTGCTCCGGCGCCTGGAGCGGATCGGCAGCACGATCATGAACCGGGCCGGCGGCGGCGCCCCGTTCGCCCAGGATCCCGTCGGGTCGGTGCTCGGGGACCGGGACAAGCGCCGCGCCGCGGCCCAGATCCTCGGCCAGGCCTACGTGACCGCATACGCGCTGATGAGCGCCAACCGCGAACCGCTAGAGCGGATCGCCGACACCCTGATCGAGCGCAAGGAGCTCCACGGCGACGAGGTGGTGGACCTGCTCAACAGGGTCGGCCTCGCGCGGCCCGAGCTCGACCTGATGGACGACCGCACCTGGCCCCGGGTATGAGCGAGCACGAGCAGATCGTGAGGGCGACCGACGAGCACGTGGCGCAGGCGACGCTCGCGCGCGCGGCGAGCTCCGCCCCGCGGCGAGCGACCCGGGCGCGCTCCTCCCCCTACTCGGCCAGGTTCCGGATCGCGACCGCGATGCTGGCCGGGCTGGCGATCGGAGCGGTGATCGTCGCGGTCTCCGTGCTGGCCAGCGGACGCTCGGCAGGGCCTACGGCGAAGTGGTCGGACTGGTCCCCCTCCGACGGCGGGACCCTCGGCGCGCGCGAGATCGCCGACCACGTGGCGCCCTTCTACCGCATCTCCGCGGTCGACCAGCTGTCGGTCGTGACCGTCGTCAACCTCACCAACTCGAGCACCGCGGCCTCCGCCAGCGCCAGCGCGTCGTCGAGCACCAGTGCCAGCGGGCTCCAGGTGGCGGTCAGGCCGGACCCCTCCTCCAGCGCGGTCTCGCTCCTGAGCGGCAACACGATCGCTTACAACCTCTGCGGGATCGGCGGCCCCGGCTGTGCGATCGGCGTCGGCCAACCGTCGACCGATCGCCTCCTGCTGCTGCGACGCGAGGCGCTGGAGCTGGCGCTGTACACGTTCAAGTACATCAGCGGCGTGGACAACGTGGTGGCGATCCTGCCGCCGGGGCACACCGAGCAGACCAGCACCCTGACCAAGACCCCTCCAACCTCCAACGCGAGCTCGACCCCGCAGTCCGTCGACGTGGCGGTCCTGTTCCTGCGCGGGGAGCTGGAACCCTGGCTCCAGCAGCCCCTCACCAGCACCCTGCCCGAGCAGTTCCCGCCCACGGTCGCGCAGATGTCGAGCGCTCCCGAGGCCGGCCTGGTCGACCAGATCACCGCTCGGGGCCTGTTCTCCGAGCGTCTCGTGCAGGCCCAGGACGGCAGCAACCTGATCGTGCTCGATCCGCTGCCGCCGCAGTAGCGCTTCCGCCGCGGCCGCGTCGGCGATGGAGATTTCTCAGGCTATGCCTGAGAAATCTCCATCGCGCCCCCCCGGGCGCGCCGGCCGCGGGCTACGCGCGCCCCGCGGCGCGCTCGTAGCCCGCGCACCGGGTGACCGGCAGCCGCGGGTACCGCGGGAAGCGCTCGGGCTCGGTGCGAGAGCGCCGGCACAACGTGAACTCGGAGCCGCGCGTGTTCCGGACCAGCTGCCGATGGGCGCAGGACTCGCACAGGCCGGCGCGCGGCCCGGCCGGCGTCACTCGTGGGCCGGCCGGCGTCACTCGAGCCACATCCCCGGCGCCACCCGAACCTGGATCAGGTTCGGGCCGTCGCGAACCGCGACCGCCTCCCGCACCGCCGCGGTCAGCTGCTCGCGCCCGCTGACCTCGCGGGCGGCCACCCCGTAGGCGGACGCGACCGCCGCGACGTCCAGCCCGGGCAGGTCGAGGCCCGGGGCCCCGGGCGTCTGCTCGAATTGCGCGAACCACTTCAGGATCGCGTACTCGTCGTTGCGCAGCACCAGGAACGTCACCGGGACGTCGTACGCGGCCGCGCTCCACAGCGCGGTGATCCCGTATTGCGCCGACCCCTCGCCAAGCACGCATACCACCGGCCGGTCGGGGCGGGCGAGCTGCACCCCGACCGCCGCCGCGATCCCGAAGCCGAGCCCGCCGCTCCCCGAGACGTAGTAGCTGCCGGGCTGCGAGAGACGCAGCCGGTTGCGCAGCGCGGCGGTGCTCGACGGCGCCTCGACGACCGCGATCGCGTCCTCATGCCAGGCATCTGCGAGCGCCGCCATCGCCTCCGAGCCGGTGATCGGGTCCTGCGCGGCGGGTTCCGGCGGGGGCGGTCGTCCGCTGGGCGCCGGTCGCTCGCTCTCGCCGACGAGCTCGACCAGCCGCTCGAGCGCGAGCGCGACGTCGCCGACGATCGCCTCGCCCATCGGAGCTCGCGCCGCTTCGTCCGGATCGCTCGTGATCGCCACCAGCGAGGTCCCCTCGGCGAGCAGCGGCCCGGGCACGTACGGGTAGTAGCGGAACGCGGCCGACCCGGCGACCACCACCAGATCGTGTTGCTGGAGGCTCTCACCGAGCGGCCCGATCGCCGGCGGCAGGATCCCGGCGAAACACGGGTGATTCTCGGGAAAGCCGAGCCTCGAGGCACCCGGTGCGGGAGGCGCCCAGACCGTCAGCCGCTGCTTCTCCGCGAGCGCCACCGCGGCCTCCCAGCCGCCGCAGGCGTCGACCTCGGGGCCAGCGACGAGCGCCGGGTGCTGCGCTTGGATCAGGCGCTGCGCCAATTCGCCCAGCGCGCCGGGGTCGGGCAGCGACCGTCCGGTAACCGAGCGGGCGCGCGCGTTGCGCGCCAGGTCCTCGTCGGCGTCTGCATCCCAGTCGTCCATCGGGATCGACACGAACACCGGACCGCGGGGTGCGAGCGCGGCGTGATGGATCGCGCGGGCAAGCACTCCAGGCACGTCCTGGGCGCGCGGCGGCTCGTAGCTCCACTTCACGTATGGCTGCGGGACCAGCGTCGCGTCGCGGTTCGCGAGGAGCGCCTCGATCGTGATCTGCGGGCGCACCTGCTGCCCCGCGGTGATCACGAGCGGCGCCTTGTTGGCCTGCGCGGTGAGGATCCCGCCGACCGCGTTGCCTACGCCGGGGGCGGTGTGCAGGTTGACGTGCGTCGGGCGGCCGCTGGCTTGCGCGAATCCGTCGGCCATCCCCACCACCACCTGCTCCTGCAGCCCCAGCACGTAGGAGAAGTCGTCGGGAAACCCCGCCAGCATCGGCAGCTCGGTGGACCCTGGGTTGCCGAACACGGTGGTCATTCCGTGGGCTCGAAACAGCTCGAACGTCGCTTCGCGAACCGAGGCCACGGTGCTCAGTGTCGCGCCGGTGTCGCGGCGGCGAGCCGGTCGGCGGCCGCCAAGTCGAACTCGCCGTGGTCAGAGCCCAGGCCTTGGGCGACCAGCGCCGCCGCCGCACAGCCGAGCACCGCCGCCTCGCGGCGGCTGCGCCCGAGCGCGACGCCGCGCAAGAAGCCAGCGGAGAAGGCGTCCCCGCATCCAGTCGTGTCGAGCACCTGCACGTCGAATGCCGGCACGCGCTCGACGTGATCGTGATCGACGACGACCGCGCCGTCTGCGCCGCAACTCGCCGCGACGCATCCCACGCCGTGGCTCAGCAGCTGCCGGCAACCCGTGACCAGCTCTCCGGCCCCTGTCAGCGAAAGCACCTGCTCATCGTTGGGCAACAGGTAATCGAGCTGCTCCAGCGCGGGAGCGAGCCAGTCGAGGATCGCGGCGGCCTGCTCGCCCGGCGCGAGGATGTCGGCGGAGGTCACGACCCCACGATCGCGGGCGAAGGCGAGGATCCTCGCCGCCTCCTCGCCCCCCATGAACTCCGGCGCCCCCAGATGCAGGTGGGTGGCTTGCGCGATCCGGTCCCAGGGTGCGTCGGACGAGGAATAGGTCGAGTTCGCGCCGATCACGTGGAACGCCGGCCGGGATCCGTCGGGACGGATCGGCAGCACGCTCGCCGATGTCTGCACGCCCGCACGGCGCAACAGCAGCGACGTGTCGACGCCGAAGCGCTCCAGCAGCTCGAGCATCGCGTCGCCGAGCGCGTCGGTGCCGATCGCGCCGGCACTCCACACCTCGGCGCCCAGCTTCGCGAGCGTGATCGCCGTGCCCCCTGCCGGGCCGGCCGCGGTGATTCGGATCTCTTCGACCAATGCGCCGCCCTGCCCGGAGGGGATCGCCTCCACGGGGCGGACCAGCACGTCGACGACGTGCACGCCCAACGCAACTGCCCTCATCCTCGGCTCAACGCTCCTCACCGCGCAGCGCTCCGTAGCCCCCCCGCCTGACGATCTCGCTGCCCACGGCCGCGAGCTGGCGCTCGTCGAGCGTGCGCGGCGAGCCCAGCGCGGCGGCGTGCCAGTAGACGGAGCATGCCCACTCGAGCAGCAGCATCCGCTCCACCGCGGCGTCGATGTCGCCCGCGTACACGATCGCACCGTGATTGGCCATCAGTGCTGCGGTGCGCCCTTCCAGCGCGTCCAGCGTGACCGCCGCCAGCTCGGCGGTGCCGAACGTGGCATACGGCGCGACCCTGACGGCTCCGCCGAGCTCGAGCATCTGATAGTGGACGACCGGCAGCTCGTCGAGCAGGCAACCGAGCGCAGTGGCCATTGGGGCATGCGCATGGACCACCGCTCCGGCGCCGTATCGCTCGTACACGCCCAGATGGAGCGAGTGCTCCGAACTGGGCGAGCCATGTCCATCAACGACCACTCCGGCGAGGTCGACGGCCACGATCTGCTCCGGGGACAGCTGCTCGAGCGGCACTCCGGTCGGCGTGATCGCCACGAGCTCGCCCGCGCGGGCGGACAGATTGCCCGCGGTGCCGACCACCAGGCCCCTGGCTGCTACCTGACGTGCCGCGTGGGCTAACCGCCGGCGCTCGCGCTCGAGGTCTCCCCCGCCGCCCCCGAGCTCACCCATCGCACATCGCCCCGACGGTAACATGAACTCAAGCTCGCCTTCAACTCAGCTTTGGATCCCGACCCCTCCCACCTAGGCGCGAGCCTGCGCAACGTGCCAACCCAGGCACGCAGCCGCGAGCGGCTGCGGCGCGTGCTCGACGCAGCGGACGAGCTGCTCTCGCACGAGGGCCCCGATTCCTTCACGACGACGCGAATCGCCGGTGTGGCGGGCATTCCGGTTGGCTCGGTCTACCACTACTTCCCCGACAAGTCGGCGATCGTCGACGCGCTGGCGCTGCGCTATTGGAGCGACTTCGAGGACCTGGTCGCCGCGGCGGCCGAAAGCGACGAGCGCGACCCGCTACCCGACCCCGTCGGTGAGGTCCTCGAGGCGCTCGCCGCGGGGTTCCGCGCCCGCCCGGGCTTTCTGGCGCTCTGGTACGGCGGGCTGCGCAGCGAGCGCGTCCGCGACGCGACGCGACCCACTCGTGCCGCGATCGCCCGCTCGATCGAGCGGATCCTGGAGGTCCACTGGCCCGACGCGGACGAGACATCGCGCATGACGGCCGCCCAGATGCTTGTGCTCGCAGGCGACGGCCTGCTGCGCGAGGCGTTCCGGATCGATCCGGACGGCGATCAGCGGCTGCTCGACGAGAGCAAGCTGATGCTCTCCGCGTACATGGACGAGCGGCTCGGCTGACCGCCGGACCCGGACCACACTCAGGCCCCGCCCCGCCGCGTGACCAGCTCGCGCGACCTCCACTATACTTTATGAAGTATGTCTACGTTCCGGCGTCTCCTAGCCTTCCTCGCTCCGTATCGGAAGGGTGTGGCATGGTCGTTCGGGCTGGCGTTCGGCGCGATCGGGGCCACCGTGCTGATCCCCTACCTGACGGGGAGGGCGATCGACGCGATCAGGGCCCATCACCATCACCAGCTGACGGGCTGGGCGATCGCGATCGTCGCCGCGGGGCTCGGGCGGCTGGTGTTCAGCGTCGGCAGGCGGCTGGTCGCGGGAGCGGTGTCGCTCGGCGTAGAGCTCGACCTGCGCAACCGCCTGTACGGACAGCTCCAGCGGCTCGAGCTGTCGTTCTTCGACCGCCAGCAGACCGGCCAGTTGATGTCCCGCGCGACGGTGGATCTCCAGTCGGTCCGCTTCTTCCTCGGCTACGGGCTGATCTTCATCGGACAGTCGCTGCTCTCGATCCTGTTGGCGGCGGTCGCGATGTTCGCCCTTCAGCCCGGGCTGGCCGCGCTGTCGCTCGCACCGGCGCCGTTCGTGGTCCTGATCGCCAATCGCTACGGCAAGCGCTCCCGTCCCGCGATGCAGGAGGCGCAGCAGCGGATCGCGGAGCTGACCGCAGAGGCCGAGGAGAACGTCTCCGGAGTGCGCGTGGTCAAGGCCTTCGCGCAAGAGGAGCGGCAGCTCGAGCGCTTCAGGCACTCGGTGCAGCGGGTGTTCGATCAGCAGCTCTACGCGACTCGCATCCAGGCGCTGTTCGGGCCGCTGATCAGCTTCGTCCCGAATCTGGGACTCGCCGCGATCCTGCTCGTAGGAGGGCGCGAGGTGATCGACGGCACGCTCACGCTGGGTCAGTTCACCGCGTTCTACGCCTATCTGCTGATGCTGATCTCCCCAATGCGGACGCTCGGCTACATGCTTGGCTCGGCGCAGCGCGCCACCGCCTCCGGCGCGCGAATCTTCGAGATCCTCGATCGAGCGCCCCGGATGACCACTCCCCAGGGGGCACCACAGCTCCCGGAGGGCCCCGGGCGCGTCAGCCTCACGCACGTGTCGCTCACCTTCGAAGGCTCGCCTCGCCCGGCGCTCGCCGACATCGATCTAGACGTACCGGCCGGGGAGACCGTTGCGCTGGTCGGCGCGATGGGGTCCGGCAAGAGCGCGCTGGTGTCGCTACTGCCGCGGCTGTATGACGCGAGCTCAGGCTCGATCCGGATCGATGGCGCCGATGTGCGTTCGGTCGACCTGGTCAGCCTGCGTCGCGCGATCGCCGTCGTCAACGACGACCCGTTCCTGTTCTCAGCCACCGTGCACGACAACATCGCCTACGCCGATCCGGGCGCAACCCGCGAGCAGGTCGAGCTGGCCGCCGTGGCCGCCCAAGCCGACGGCTTCATCCGTCGGCTCCCGGACGGCTACGAGACGCTGGTCGGAGAGCGCGGCCTGACCCTGTCCGGAGGACAGCGCCAGCGGATCGCGATTGCCCGCGCGATCCTCGCGGACCCCCGGATCCTGATCCTCGACGACGCCACTTCGTCGGTCGACGCCTCGACCGAGCAGGAGATCAAGCTCGCACTCCAGCACGTGATGGCCTCGAGAACCACCTTCGTGATCGCGCATCGCCTATCGACGATCGCGCTGGCCCAGCGAATCGTCGTGCTGGAGGCAGGACGGGTAGCCGCGCAGGGGACCCATGACGAGCTGCTCGGTCGCTCGGAGCTCTACCGCGAGATCGTCGAGAAGGGAATCCCCGATCAGGTGTTCATGACCCGTAAGACGGCGGGGGTGGCGGGGCTGTGAGGCTGGTCCCCACCGAATTGCGCCGCCGACTGCGTCAGTCGCAAGGTCGAGGGCGCAAGCTGCGCGGGCTGGCGGAGCTGCTGTCCCCCTATCGCTGGCGGGTGCTCGCGATGTTCGCGTCGCTGCTGGCGGCGA
>JAFAZB010000464.1 GCA_019240015.1 Solirubrobacterales bacterium | reverse complement strand
GAGCGGCGCTGACGGCGGCAACCATCGTTCGAACGATGCTACCAGCGGGAAAATCGCGTTCGCGGGCGTGGGAGGGGGCTGCAGAGCGGCGGCGCTCGCGCTCCCGGGGGGCGGTTCGAGCGCTGTGGGGGCCGTGGGGTGGCCTGCGGATCCGCGCGCCCAGGCGGGATGCTGTGCGCACGCCGCGGGGCGCGGGGCTGTGCCGCAGGCCGTGCGCAGGCCGGCCCCGCGGGCGCTCTGCGCCCGTGTTCAATCACCCAAACCAAGCAGGCGGGGAGCCAAACGGGTGCTCATGCATTGCCTGGATGCACGGGACCCCATTTCAGCGGCGGACGGTCCAGTTTGGGGCTTCATGGACGCCCACGCGGCCGCCCAACGCCGCTCAGCCCCGGCCCCAGCCCTCAGCCGATCTCGGCCCCCACCTGGAGCCGCTCCGCCTCGACCTCGGACAGCAGTCGCTCGACGCGTCCCGGGTCGATGATCCCGGCGCCGACGTGCTGCGTTGACTCCGCGCCGGACGCGACCCCGAACCGGAGGCACTCCACCGGCGACTGGCCCGAGTAGCGCGCCGCCACGTACCCAGCGAGGAAGGCGTCGCCCGAGCCGATCTCCGAGCGCGACTCCTGCTCTGGGATGCGTATCCGGTGAAGGGTGGGGGCGCCGTCCTCGAGCACTCGCGCATAGCACCCGTCGGCCACGGTCATGATCGCCTCGGTGGCGCCGAGCCGCGTCATCTCGATCACCGCCTGGGCGCGGTCGTCGGCATCGTTGAACTCCTGTCCCACCAGCTCCTCGGCCTCGAGCTCGTTCGGCGAGATGAGCGTCGGCTCTCCCTTCACCGCGAGGCGCAGGGGTTCGCCGTCGGTGTCGATCATCGTGGTCACGCCGAGGCTGCGAACGTCGCGGATCAGCGCGGAGTACACGTCGGGATCCAGCCCTCGAGGCAAACTGCCGGCGAACACGCAGATGCTGGCGCCCTTGGCGAGGTACAGCAGCTTCTCCTGGAACAGCTCCAGCTCCTGGGCCGAGACGGCGGGGCCCCGCTCGTTGATCTCGGTGTGCAGTCCGGTGGTGGGATCGAGCACCGCCGTGTTGGTGCGCGACTCTTCGCGGATCCGCACGAAGCCGTTCAGGATCGACTCGTCGTTGAGCGCCTGGACGATCCTCGTCCCGGTAGCGCCCCCGGCGAGTCCGGTCGCGATCACCGGCTGGCCGAGGCGCTTGAGCGCACGCGCGATGTTGACGCCCTTGCCGCCCGGCATCGTCTTCTGATCCACCGTGCGGTGCCGGCGGCCGGGCGTGAAGCTCGGCACCTCGAGCGTCTTGTCCAGGGCTGCATTGAGCGTGACGGTGATGATCATGCTGCCTCCCGAGATGCCGCGCCGGGTCGCGGCGGCCGCTCGCGCCGATGCACGGCAAACCCGATCGCCGCACACAGAACGGCCAACAGGGGCAACAGCGTAAACGGTCGGGTGATGAAGCGGGCGGCCAGCGTCAGCGGGCTCACCGCCGGCAGCGCTCGCTTCAGCAGCAGCGGGATCAAGCCGAGCGTGCGGTGACCGGCCAGCACGACAGCGGTCCCGACCGGGGCGTGCCACGGCAGCGGCCCGGTCAGCTCACGCGGTAGCTCGAACCGGGTGCTCACCCGGGAGTCTCGCGCGACGACGCCGGTGAACGTCGTGCCCGCGATCACCTGTGCTCGGAAGCCTGGGCGGTCGTGCACCGGCAACCGGGCCAGGATGTCCCCGACGTGAATCGGGCTGATCCGATGGAAGTTCGCGAACCCGTAGTCGAGCAGCGCCAACGTGTTCGAGTCGCGGGAGCTGATGCTCGAGGTGCCGAGCACGGCGCTGATCAGCGTCATTCCGTCCCGATGACCGGACCCGACGAGCACGTAGCCGGCGCCGCGCGTGTGTCCGGTCTTGACGCCCGTGATCCACGGCACCCGGCCGAGGAGGTCGTTGCGGTTGACGACGTGGCGAACGTAGGCCCCGGTGTGCAGGACCGCGCTGGGCAGGGACACGGCGTGGGCGAAGAACGGCTGATGGGAGAGCAGGTAGCTGGCCAGCGTGACGAGGTCGGAGGCGCTCGAGTAGTTGCCGGGCGTATCCAGTCCGATCGGGGTCGAATAATGCGTGTGGGTCAGTCCCAGCTCCCCGGCGCGCGCGTTCATCATCGCCACGAACCGCCCGACCGATCCGTGACCAACGTTGAAAGCCAAGTCCTCGGCGGCATCGTCCGCGCTCGGCAGCAGCAACGCCAGCAGCAGGTCGTGGACGCTCATCCGCTCCCCGGGCGAGAGCCCGATCTGGGAGTCGACCGACGCGGGAAAGTAGTTGGGGTCGCTGAACACCCGGCTCAGGGGCACGTGCTCGAGCGTCACCAAGGCGGTCATCAGCTTGGTCGTGCTGGCGATCGGCAACTGCTGGTTGGCGCTGCGTCCGTACAGCTGAGTGCCGGTGCTCTGCTCGATCAGGGCCGCCGCCGTGACGCTGAGGCTGGGCGGCGGCGCCGCCCGCGCCGTCGCGGGAAGCCACGCCGCGAGCGCCAGCAGGACAAGGGCTGCCGCGCGCCCGAGCCGGAGCCTCACCGTCGCAGCCTCAGCCGCTGGCCCGTCTGGAGGCTGTCCGGTGAGACCGTGGGGTTGAGCGCCTCGAGCGTCGCGAGTGGGATCCCCGTCTTGGCCGCGATCGCGGTCAGGCTGTCCCCAACCTGCACGGTGTAGAACTTGGCCCGGGCGAACTTGCCGTGCGTAACCGGCGCGTGGCGGGGCGGCTGTCTGTGCGAGGTGGCGGGATGGTCTGTCTGCAACCCCGAGTTGACGATCACGAAGCTTCCCACAGCCGCCGCGGCGAGGGCGATCGGCGCAAGGTATCGCGCCCGAATTGAAACCACCATCGCAGCGCGATCATACAAGCGGCCCGCAGGCCCCCGGGCAGCCTCGCTGTCAGCCCGTCCAGGCGAGCTCACGCAGCCGGACGGCCTCGCGCCGCGCGGCGTCAGCGGGGTCGCCACGACCCCCCTCGTGTGCGTCGACGATCGCGCGCGAGGCCGTGATCAGGCCGCCGGCGGGACCCGGCGCGAAGGCCGGGGCCAGCTCCTCCACCCTCCCCCCCTGAGGCCCGACCCCGGGGAGCAGGAACACTGCCTGAGGCATCGCCTCACGCAGCGCCTCGAGCCGCTCAGGGGCGGTGGCGCCGACGACCGCACCGACGTCCGCCAGCCCCGTCCGTCCCACCCCGTCGGCTCCCAACCGAGTCACGATTTCCGCGAGCAGATCGCTGACGACGCCGCCCCGCTCCAGCGGCTGCTCCTGGATGTCGCGGGCGCCCGGATTGGACGTGCGCACGAGGACGAACACGCCTCGTCCGCGCGCGCGTGCGGCGCTCACCAACGGGCGCAGCGAGTCCTCTCCCAGCAGCGGGTTCGCGGTCACGGCGTCGGCGCCGAGCCCGGCGACCGTGCCGAACGGGGTCGGCGTTTCCGCGACCAATGCCTGCCCGTAGGCGGACGCGGTGAGCCCGATGTCGCCGCGCTTACCGTCGGCGATCACCAGCAGGCCGCGATCGCGGGCCGCCTCCGCGACCACGCCCAGCGCAGCCCAGCCCGGCGCTCCCAGCCGCTCGAAGCACGCGAGCTGGAGCTTGACGGCGACGCACTGCTCCCCGGCCGCCTCGAGCACGAGCTCACAGTGCGCCGCGACGGCCCTGGCGGCGCGCGATGCGGGCGGGGCGCCCACCTCGCCCGCATCGAGCGCACGTGGCCACAGCCGCGCCGGGTCAGGATCGAGGCCCAGGACCAGTTGCGAGCGACGAGTGGCGACGCGACTGGCGATCCGATCGCCGAGGCCCGCGGCCGCCGCGTTGCTCGAGGAGGCCGAGTTCGCCGGGGGTCCCCCGGACTCGGCTGCGCGCGAATCTCCTACTTGACCGCTTTCTTGAGTCCGGCTCCTGCCGTGAACTTGGGGACCCGCGATGCTGAGATGTGGATCCTCTCGCCGGTGGCGGGGTTACGACCTTCCCGCGCGCTCCGGTTGGAGACGCTGAACTTGCCGAAGCCGGAGAAGACGACCTCGCTGCCGCGCCTCAGCGCGCCCTCGATGGTCTCGAGCACCGCGTCAACTGCATCTGCGGCATCCTTCTTGCTCAAACCCGCGCGATCGGCGACCTGATCGACGAACTCGGATTTCGTCACTTGCTCCTCCTTCGAGGTCGGTGGAATGTTCGAAGCTAACACGGCCGCCGGACAGCGTTTTCCGGTCTCACCGGGTGGCCAGCGCATTCTCTCCAGTGCAACGCACCCACCGTTAACCATGATTGACCATATCGGCGCAATTTGCGGACTTGACTGTCGATGAATAGGCCATTCCCCCGCCCTACCGCCGCCCCGGACGACCCCGAGCCGATTCCGATCGAGGCTCGGAGCGAGGCGCAAGCGCTCGCCGAGCAGGCCCCGGGGACTGCTCGCCCGGGCGGCCTCGAACCCCCGGCGGACCCGCAAGCCATCCCCCCCGAAGGCAAGAATAAGCTCGTGGATCTCGGCCGGATCGGATGGTTGGCAACCGTGCTCGCCTGCCTGATCGCGGTCCTGATCCTGGTACTGCAGGGCTACTACGGATACGCGGGCGTGACGTTCGCGGTCGCGGTCTCCGCCGCGATCAACCTGCGCTAGACGGCGGCCCGGGAATGCGGGCCGGATCGCTCGCGGGCGGGCGCGGAATCGGGGCCGCGCGGGGGCCAACGTCACCAGCGCCGGGTTCAGGTGTGGCGCCTGGCGCGGGCTTATGCCCCTCCCCGGCCGGCGCTTCGCCGGGCCGCGCGTGCCCCTCCCCCGCCCGCGCTTCGCCGGGCCGCGCGTGCCCCTCCCCCGCCAGCGCTTCG
>JAFAZB010000452.1 GCA_019240015.1 Solirubrobacterales bacterium | reverse complement strand
GAGCGCCAGAACGCCCGCTCGCTGCGCCCCGAGCAGCTGCCATACGTGCCGGACCTGATCGTGATCGACGTCTCGTTCATCTCGCTGGCGAAGGTGCTGCCGGCCGCACTTGACTGTGCCGCCGATCGCTTCGACTGCCTGGCGCTGGTCAAGCCGCAATTCGAGGTCGGGCCACGGGAGGTCGGAAAGGGCGGCGTGGTGCGCTCGCCGGAGCGCCGCCGGGGCGCGCTCGTGGCGGTCGGGGAACCCGCGCGCCGGCTCGGGGCGGCGGTGCTCGCCTACGCCAGCTCGGGGCTGCCGGGACCGAAGGGAAACCGGGAGACGTTCGTATGGCTGGCCGAAGGGGCGCGCGGCGGCGTCGAGGATCTCGAGCTGGCCGCGCGCCGGGTGGAGCCGTGAGCGACCTCGCCCCATCGGCGTGAGCCAGATCCGAACCGCGACCGTGTTCACCCACCGCCGTCCGGCCGAGACCGGGCCGGCGATCCTCGAGCTGCTCGAGCTGGCGCGCAGCTGCGGGGCGGTGTTGCGGCTCGACGACGAGGAGACCCGCAAGCACGAGCTGGCGCCCGTCGCGGGTCTCGAGCTCGACGCTCCGATCAAACGCGACGTCGACATCTGCTTCGCGCTCGGCGGCGATGGGACGATCCTCACCGCGCTGCGAACCTACGCCGGCACCGGCGTGCCGATCTTCGCCGTCAACTACGGCGAGGTCGGGTTCCTCGCCACCGTCGACCGCGAGCATGCGGGATCGGGCTTCGCGCGCGCGTTCGCGGGCGACTTCGAGGTGCTGTCGCTGCCGGGGATCGAGCTGTACGGCGAGCGCGGCACCTGGCTGGCGGTCAACGACGTCTCGATCAATCGTCAGCCCGGCAAGCGCGTCGCCGATCTCGAGTACGGGGTTGGGAGCGACGACGTGGGGAGGGTCCGCTGCGACGGCGTGGTGATCGCCACGCCGGCCGGCTCCACCGGCTACAACCTCGCCAACGGCGGCCCGGTGATGGCCTGGGGGGTGGCGGGCCTGGTGGTGTCGTTCATCGCGCCGCACTCGCTCACCGCGCGCGCGCTGGTGGTGGCGCCCACCGACGTCCTGGTGGTCAACAACCGCTCCCGGGAGGAGCCGGTCGACGTCACGGTGGACGGCCGCCCGGTGTGCCTGCTCGAGCCCGAGGAGTGGATCGAGGCGCGCTTCGCCAACGACCAGGGAGCGCTGGCGCAAGTCGCCGGCACGACGTTCTACCAGCGGCTGCGCGAGAAGTTCGGTCAGCTCGCGACGCCGCCCTAGGTGTGAGCGCGGCGCCCGAAGTCCGTCGGGCTCGCCTGGTAGACCGTCTTGCATGCTGCACGAGCTGCGCGTGGAGAACCTGTTGCTGATGGAGCGCGCCGAGCTGTGCCTGTCGCCGGGGCTGAACGTCCTGACCGGCGAGACGGGCGCCGGCAAGACGCTGCTCGCGCAGGCCCTGGACCTGCTGCTCGGCGGGCGGGCCAGACGGGGGATCGTCCGCCGCAGCGCCGCCGAGGCGTACGTGGAGGGCGTGTTCGCGCTCCCACCAGGGCTGAAGGACCCCGAGCGGCTGCCCGAGGACGCCGATGAGCTGGTGCTGGCCCGCAGGGTGTGGCCCGACGGGCGCACGCGGGCTTACGTGTGCGGGCGCTCGGCGACGGTCGCGGAGCTCCAGCAGTTCGGCAGCCGGCTGCTGTCGTTCTACGGGCAGCACGAGCATCGCAAGCTGATGCTGGCGAGCGCCCAGCTGCAGATACTCGACGCGTACTGCGGTGCCGGCGCGCTGGAGCTCCGCTCGCACGTGCGGGAGGCCTACGAACGGCTGCGCGACCGGCAGCACCGAGTGGCCGAGCTCGAGGGGATGGCCGGTGCCCGCGACCGCGAGCTCGATCTGCTCACCTTCGAGCTGACGGAGATCGAGGCCGCCGCCCCCAGCGAGCGCGAGCAGTCGGAGCTGATCGCCGAGCGTGAGCGGCTGCGCCACCTGGGGCTGCTCCGCGACGCCGCGCTCGCGGGCGCGGAGGCGATCGCGCCCGACGGAGGTGCCGGTGCCGCCGAGCTGTTGGCCGGACCCGCGGCGGTGCTCGAGCAGGCGGCGGCGATCGATCCACGGCTGGGCGCGTTCTCGGAGCGTCTGAGCGCGCTTCGCTACGAGGCGGAGGACCTCGCCGGCGAGCTGCGCCGGTACGCGGGTGAG
>JAFAZB010000432.1 GCA_019240015.1 Solirubrobacterales bacterium | reverse complement strand
GCTGGCCGGCTCCTCGCCTGCCGCCCACCAGAAGCTCAGGCGCTCGGGCGCGCGGACGTCCTCCACCCAGCCCGTTCTGACCGAGCCGCCCGATTCGAAGCGGGCGTCGCCGCCGGGGCCCAGGTCGAGCGTCACGCGATCGGCCAGCCAGCCGTCGCCGGTCACCGTGTCCCAAACCTCCTCAGGGGTGGCCGCAAGCCACTGCTCACGCTCGATCCGGTCGCTCATGACGCCTCCAGTCCGCTCGATGCGCAACCACAGGGTTGCGCGTGTGCTAAGGTTCTGCAACTAACTGGTTGCACCTTATCAGGCGGAAGATAGGAGATCACATGCCTCTCGTTCCCATGGTCGTGGAGCAGACCGCCCGCGGCGAGCGCTCCTTCGACATCTACTCCCGGTTGCTCAACGACCGAGTCGTGTTCCTCGGCGGGCAGGTCAACGAGGAGACGGCAAACCTGATCGTCGCTCAGCTGGTCCACCTGGAGTCCGACGACCCCGACAAGGACATCCACCTGTACATCAACTCTCCGGGCGGCTCGATCTATGCCGGGCTGGCCATCTACGACACGATGCAGTTCATCCGCCCCGACGTGCAGACGATCTGCTACGGCATCGCCATGTCGATGGGCTCGCTGCTCCTGGCCGGCGGGACGCCGGGCAAGCGCCTCACCCTGCCCAACAGCCGGATCCTGATCCACCAGCCGTCGGGCGGCTTCGAGGGGCAGTCGAGCGACATCGAGATCCACGCGCGCGAGGTGCTGGCGCTGCGCGCCCGGGTCGACGAGCTCTACGCCAAGCACACCGGCCAGGAGATCGAGCGCGTGCACGCCGACATGGAACGCGATCGGTTCTTCACGGGTGCCGAGGCCGTCGCCTACGGCCTCGTCGACCGGGTGATCGACCATCGCGAGCTGGCCCGCGGAGCGCGGGGGTTCGGCCGCGGCTGAGGTGGGCTGGGCGCGGGCGCACGGAGTCGCGCCGCGTCCGCCGACCCCCGTCTCACAAACCGCGACGGTTCAGCACATGCGGGACCGTGCGAAGCAGCAGCTTCAGATCGGTCCAGAGCGACCAGTTGGCGACGTACAGATAGTCGATCGCGACCATCTCGTCGAGCGGTACCCGGCTCGAGCCGAGCACCTGCCAGTGCCCGGTGATGCCCGGCGTCAGCTCGAGGCGCCGCCGATGCCAGCCCACGACGCGCTTGTCCTCCTGGGGGATGAGCGGGCGAGGACCGACCAGGCTCATCTCGCCGCGAAGGACGTTGACCAGCTGTGGCAGCTCGTCGAGATTGGTCCGGCGCAGCACGCGACCAAGCGGGGTGATCCGCGGGTCGTCGGCGATCTTGAAGAAGCCCTCGGCGGCCTGGTTCCGCCCGGCGAGCGCCTCTTTGCGCTCCTCGGCGTCCGCCACCATGGAGCGGAACTTGAGGAGCTCGAAGGACCGGCCGCCGCGCCCGATCCGCTCCTGGCGGAAGAAGACCGGACCGTGGGAGCTCAGCTTCACGAGGAGAGCAATCAGCGTGAGGAGGGGCGACAAGACGACCAGCGCCACCGCGGCGCCCGCGATGTCGAAGACACGCTTGACCAGTCGCGAGGAGCGGGACAGGCTGAACGTTCGCACTCCGAGCACGGCGACGCCGTGGACGTCGTCGAACTCCACCGCCGAACCGACCACCTGCAGCATGGCCGGAATCACGCTGACGCGGACGCCGATCGCGCCGAACGTGCGCATGAGGTCGAGCATGTCGCCTCCGGCGGACGAGTGCGGGGCGATGATGACGCGTTGGATCTTCAACCTGCGCACCAACTCCCGGGCATCCGCGAGCGACCGCTCGGAGACGTTCGGAGAGGCCCACGGTGCGGCGTCCTGGAGCTCGATCTGGGCCACCAGCTTGGCATTTGCCGCGTACGCGTGCTCGACCTTGTCGCCGAAGCGGAGTGCCTCGTCGCTGGGCCCGATGAACAGGCAGCGCTCCGGTGGGGTGAGCTGGCCGGCCAGCCGACGTGCGGCGGCGCGACCGCCGAGCAGACCGGCGAACAGAACGCCGAACAGTGCAATCGCCTCCCGCGGACCGAGTACCCCGTGGAAGACGAGCGGACTGAGCGTCAGCGCTAAGAACGACAGGAGAGCGGCAAGCTGCATGAGCGCGGGCAGCTCGTCGAGCGTCGA
>JAFAZB010000429.1 GCA_019240015.1 Solirubrobacterales bacterium | reverse complement strand
CGCCTTCATCAGCGTCGACTTGCCCGCGCCGTTGGGTCCCAGTACGGCGACCAGCTCTCCCTCCGCGACGCTCAGCGAGACGTCGGTCAGCACAGGGCGCCCCGCGAGCGTCACGCTCGCGGACTCGAGCTGGAGGGCGGGCGCGGGTCGCTGGAGTCCGGCCTCGGGTCGCCGCGGCGCCGGCGCGGCGCTCATCTCCCCGTCGCGGCGTGCAGCGCGGCCTCGATCCCCTGGAGCTGGGCCACCTGCCATTGCTCGAAGTCGTCGGTGACCGGCGACAGGGTCTCGGTCACCGTCGCGACGGGGATGTGCTGCCGGTGGGCCAAGGCAGTGAGTCGCTGGATCTCGGGAGTCACGTTCTGGGAGTTGTAGACCCACACCTTGAGCTGGTGGCTGGTGAGCTGGCGCTCGGCGGTCGCGGTGTCCTGCGGCGTCACCTCCGTGCCCTCGCTGATCGCCTTCATGAAGCTCGGTGGCGTGATCAGGTCGAGCCCCAAGGCGGGCGCCTGCATCGCGAAGATGCTCTCGGACGCGCCCACCGGAACGCCCGCGTAACGGGCCCTGATCTGCGCGATCAGCGCGTGATAGCTGGCCAGCCCCTGCGTCTCGAACGCCGCCCGCCGGCTGCGGAAGTACGCGGCGTCCTTGGCGTCGAGCTTCTCCAGCGACGCGGCGATCGCGTTCGCCACCGCTTGCACCTCCTGCGGGTCATACCAGCGATGCGGGTTGTCCCCCTCCTTCAGGCCGAACAGGTCTCCCACCGTGAGCACGGTCCGGCCCGGGACCGGGTTGGCGGCCAGCAGGCGCGGGGCCCAGGGGTCATAACCGACGCCGTTGACGATCACCAGCTGCGCGCCCGCCAGCGTGCGCGCGTCCTGCGCGGTGGGCTCGTAGGAGTGCGGGTCCTGCGCCGGGTTGACGATGATGCTCTGCGCGCTCCCCTTGGCGCCGGCCAGCTGGGCCGCGATGCTGCCCCAGAAGTTCTCCGCCGCCACGATCCTGATCCGGCCACCCCCGGCGGCGGGGCCGGAGGTCGAGCCCGCGCACCCGGCCACGGCGAGGGCGGCGAGCAGGGCGGTCGCGCGCCTCAGGGCGGACGACCAGCGAGTGATGAATGCGGCGTGCACGCGGACCACCGTACCATAGGATGAGATTGATTCCCATTCCTGTTTTGATGAAGAGCGCGCTACGCTTCACGGCGTGCCCGAGGCCAACAGCTGGAGCGATCACGTGCAGAACGTGCTGGCGCGGGCTGGGCTCAAGCGCGGGGGCGCCAGGGAGCGGGTAGTGGCACTGCTCGCCGGCAAGCCGTGCGCGCTGACCGCGGTCGAGATCGAACAGGAGCTCCGTCGCCAGGGGCGCCTCACCGGCCGGGCGAGCATCTACCGGGTGTTGGAGCTGCTGGTCGAGCACGGGCTGGTGGAGCGGGTCGAGCTCGGCGACGGCCAGGCTCGCTTCGAGCGCGTGCACCCCGACGGCGCCCATCACCACCACCTGGTCTGCGAGCGTTGCGGGCGGCTGATCGCGTTCGACGATCCTGGACTCGAGCGGGCGATCGACCGGCTCGGCGAGCGGCTCGGGGTGCGGGTCGAGAGCCACGACGTGCTGCTGCGCGGCGCGTGTAAGAAGTGTGGGTGAGCGCGGCCGCGCCGGGGCATACTGACCGCGATGAGTGAGGCACCGGAGCTTCTCTGGGAGCCCTCGCGGGAGCGAATCGAGCGCGCCACGCTCACTCGCTACGCCCGCTGGCTGGAGCAGACCCGGGGCCTGCGGTTCGAGGGCTATCACGACCTGTGGCGCTGGTCGGTGACCGACGTCGAAGCATTCTGGGGCTCGATCGCCGAGTTCTTCGAGGTCCGCTTCGAGCGGCCGGCCGGCAGCGTGTTGGGGCGCACGGAGATGCCGGGGGCGGAGTGGTTCCCGGGCGCGCGGCTGAGCTACGCGGAGCACGTGTTCCGCGACAAGGACGAGGACGCGGTCGCGCTCCGGTTCGCGTCGGAGCTGCGCGAGCTAGACCAGTGGACGTGGGGCACGCTGCGCTCGCAGGCGGCGGCGATCGCGTCCGGTCTGCGGGAGCTGGACGTAGGCGAGGGCGACCGGGTGGCCGCGTACCTACCGAACATCCCGGAGACCGTGGCGGCGCTGCTGGCGTGCGCCTCGATCGGCGCCGTGTGGTCCTCCGCGGCGCCCGAGTTCGGCGCGCGTAGTGTGATCGATCGCTTCGCGCAGATCGAGCCCAAGGTGCTGCTGGCGGTCGACGGCTACCGCTACGGCGGCAAGGAGTTCGAGCGCCGCGAGCTGGTGCGGGAGATCGCCGCTGAGATTCCGTCGCTGACGCGCACCGTGACGCTCGGCTACCTCGACGGCTCGGGATGGGAGCAAGGCTTCCTCGGCCCCGACTCGGAGCTGACGTTCGCCCAGCTGCCGTTCGAGCATCCGTTGTGGGTCCTGTACAGCTCGGGCACCACCGGGCTGCCGAAGCCGATCGTCCACAGCCAGGGCGGGATCCTGCTCGAGCAGCTGAAGAAGGTGCACCTGCACCTCGACGCCCAACGCGGCGAGCGCTACTTCTGGTTCTCCACCACCGGCTGGATGATGTGGAACTTCCTGGTCGGAGTGCTGCTCTCCGACGCATCGATCGTGCTGTTCGACGGCAACCCCGGCCACCCTGACCTGGGCACGTTGTGGGACCTCGCGCAGAACACCGAGATGACCTGCTTCGGCACCAGCCCGGCGTTCATCAGCTCGTGCATGAAGGCCGAAGTCGAGCCTTCGCGGGGCCGCGACCTGGGTGCGCTGAAGGCGGTCGGCGCGACCGGCTCGCCGCTCACGCCGGAGGCGTTCCAGTGGATCTACGACCAGCTCGGCGATCACCTGTGGCTGTTCGCGACCTCAGGCGGCACCGACCTGTGCACCGCGTTCGTGGGCGGCGTGCCGACGCTTCCGGTCTATCGCGGCGAGCTGCAAGCGCGTTCGCTGGGCGCCTCGGTGGAGGCGTGGGATCCCGACGGCCGAGCGCTCGTCGAGGAGGTCGGCGAGCTGGTGATCACCAAGCCGATGCCGTCGATGCCGATCTTCTTCTGGGGAGACGACGATGGCTCGCGCATGGACGAGAGCTACTTCTCGATGTACCCGGGGGTGTGGCGACACGGCGACTGGATCGAGATCACCTCGCGCGAGACCGCGATCATCACCGGCCGCTCAGACTCGACGATCAACCGCGGCGGCGTGCGGATGGGCACCAGTGAGATCTACCGCGCCGTGCTCGCGGTGCCCGAGGTGCTGGACGCGCTGGTGGTCGATCTCCCGCGCGAGGGCACCGACGGCTACATGCCGCTGTTCGTGGTGCTGCGCGACGACGCCGAGCTGAGCGAGGAGCTGATCGACCAGATCCGCCGCCGGATCCGCGAGGACTGCTCGCCGCGCCACGTCCCGGACGAGATCGAGCAGATCAAGGAGGTCCCCCGCACCCTGTCGGGCAAGGTGCTGGAGGTGCCGGTGAAGCGCATCCTGACGGGTACCCCGCCCGAGCAGGCCGCCAGCCGCGAGTCGCTCGCCAACCCTGAGGCGCTCGACTACTTCGTCTCGAAGCACGAAGGCGCAAAAACTTCGTAACGGCCGACCTCGCAGGGCCGTCCTGGCCCTCTTACGCACTTCTTCCCTGTTTCTGAAGGGTCTCTCACGGCCGGCTGCTGTACTGGGTGCCCGTGAGACGTACCTCTGCCAGGAGAAACCGAACATGAGTCGTTTGATTCCCATCATCGGCGGCGCGGTCGCCGGTGGGCTGATCGCGTTGGTGATCGCCAGCGGCAGCACATCGACCAAGTCGGTCACGACGACGGTCTACGAGCCCGCCCACGGCGCCGCGATCCCGACCTCGTTCGCAGGCGGCGCCGCCAACGGACGCGGCCTGTCGATCAACCAGATCTACCGCAACGCCAGCCCCGGCGTGGTCGACATCGTCGTCACCACGCAAAATCAGAATCCGGGGTTCTTCGCTCCGAGCCAGCCGAACCAGGGCGAAGGCGCGGGGGTGGTCTATGACGCGAAGGGCGACATTCTCACTGACGAGCACGTCGTGTCCGGCGCCAGCCAGGTGACGGTCACCTTCTCCGACGGGCACAAGGCGTCGGCGAGCGTCGTCGGCACCGACCCGTCCACCGACGTCGCGGTGATCCACGTCAACGCCCCCTCCTCGGAGCTCCACCCGATCCAGTTCGCCGACTCGAGCGCGGCGCAGGTGGGCGATCCCGTGGTCGCGATCGGGAGCCCCTTCAGCCTCCCGGAGACCACCACCACCGGGATCATCAGCCAAACCGGCCGCAGCATCACCGCCCCCAACAACTACACGATCCCGGGCGCGATCCAGACCGACGCAGCGATCAATCCGGGCAACTCGGGCGGGCCGCTGCTCGACGCCAACGGCCACGTGCTGGGTCTCAACGACCAGATCGAGACCAACAACTCCAACGGCGCTGGCCAGGCCTCGAGCTCAGGCGTGGGGTTCGCGATCCCGTCGAACACGGTCGTGCGGATCGCCGACCAGCTGATCTCGGGCCACAGCGTCACGCATGCCTACGTGGGTGTCGAGCTCACGCAGAGCGGCGGCGGCGGGGCCCAGATCGCCACGCAGCCCGACCAGCAGGGCAACTCCCCGATCGCCAGCGGCTCCCCGGCGGCTAACGCCGGACTCCAGCCTGGGGATCTGATCACGGCCGTGAACGGCAAGGCGATCGGCTCGACCGATCAGTTCATCGCCACGGTCGACACCTACTCCCCCGGACAGACGATCACGCTGACGATCAAGCGCGGCGGATCGGTCCACAACGTCCAGATCAAGCTGGGCGCGCGCCCCGCGTCCGCACAGACCGGCGGCTAGATGGACTAGACGGTATGGGACCGGCGTCTTTGCCGCCGGCTTAGCCGGGAGCGTCGACAACCCCGCGCTTCGTTTGGCGCGGGGTGCTTACCATCGAAGGTGAGAGGAGCGGGCAACACGACGAATTACGGCTACGATTCATACGGGAACCTCGCCCTGCAGCGTTCAAGATGCAGGCCTGGGCATTGCCTATGCCCTACGCATCGCAAAGCGCGGAATAATTACCGGGCTCAATGCTGCCTATGACCTCGCCAGTGGATATCTCGCGGCACAGGGCTGCGTGGAGAGTGCCGGCATTGGCTGCGCCGGGTGGTTTGCGCTTGGCGCGGCTGCCGACAAGTTTGCGCACGACAGGGCTGTTCAAAGGATCGTATTTGCCATGAGTGCGCGCCGAGTGCTGTTGGGAGCTGCATCGGTGAGTATTTCGTGCCTGATCCTCGGTGAATCAATTGGCGCAGTCATTTGTGCGGTCGTATTGATGGTTCTTGTGCCGGCCGGTCTTCTAGGAAGGTGGAGCCACAATGCTTGATGTTTAACCGGTCACCAATGACATATCTGGGCATAAGTACCCTGGTCATCGCCGTAATCGTGGCGGCTTCGGGTCAGATCAAGCAGTCCATCCCCGGTTTTGCTATAGGACTAATCGGCATTATTCTAAGTGAGTATCAGAGGTCGCGACGGCGACCTAAGTGATGCCTTCGCAGTCGTCTGGTCCTGTCTGCGGCACACCCTGACCGATCAGGCCAACAACGTGACCACTTACACCTACGACGCGCTGAACCGGTTGACCGAAGCCAAGACGCAGACCTCCGGTGGCACGACCACCGCCGATGACCTCTACACGCTCGACGGCGTCGGGAACCTGACCAAGAGCGCAGCCTCACCGGCACCACCACCACGTACACATACAACCCCGGCAACGAGATCTGCTGGTCCTACACCGGCACCAGCAGCAACGCCTGCGGCTCGGCACCCGCAGGCGCGCACAGCTACAGCTACGACGCAGACGGCAACCAGACCTCAAACGGCAACGGGCTGAGCGCCACCTACAACGCGCTGCAACAGATGACCAGCCTCACCTCGGGCAGCACGACCACCAACTACAGCTACCTCGGCGAAGGCCAAAACGAGATCAGCGCCGAAGGCACCAACGCCGTGCACAACGACCTGCTCGGCCTCGCCA
>JAFAZB010000176.1 GCA_019240015.1 Solirubrobacterales bacterium | reverse complement strand
CCGGGAAGTAGGTGAAGATGTAGCCGTTTCCGACCTGCGCCAGGAAGCATCGCTCGAGTGCATACTTGAAGTCAGCCGCGACGACCGTCTGGTTCTGAAGCGGCGCGCTGTAGTGGATCCCCGGCTTGATGTGGATCGTCAGCGTCTTGCCGCCGTCCGACGCGGTCGGCAACGCGGTCGCCAGGTCGGGCGTCGGGAGCGTGCCGCTCGAGGTGAAGCTGTACAGCGACCGCTGCGTCGTGCGGTACAGGTCGGCGTAGTCGGTCTGGTAGTACCAGTAGCCGGGGTCGAGGCTGTCGACTCCCCCGGCGGCCTCGAGGATCGTCACCGTCCCGCCGCTCTTGGCTGCCCCCCCAGTGCCCCCGCTGCTGCTGCTGCTCGAGCTGCTGCCGCACGCGGCGATCAGCAGCGCGGCGGCAGCGGCGAGTACGACTGACCCCCACCGCGACATCGTGCGCATGTCCGTCCTTTCTGTAGTTGACCTCATCGATACCTCCTCCTGAGCCCTAGTTTCAGCTGCTCGCCGCTTTCGGGTGCAGGGCGTCTTGCAGTCCGTCCCCCACCAGGTTGAACGCGAGCACCGTGATCAGCAGCGCGGCGCCGGGAAACACCATGTACCACCAGGCCGTGTTGAAGCTGGAGGTTGCGTCGGCGAGCATCGCGCCCCAGCTCGCCGTCGGCGGCTGCACCCCCGCGCCCAGGAATGACAGCGCCGCCTCGAACAGGATGTTCTGCGGGATGATCAGCGTCGCGTACACGATGATCGGCGCGACCAGGTTGGGCAAGATCTCCTTGAAGATGATGCGCAGGTTGGAAGCCCCGAGCGAGCGCGAGGCCTCCACGAACTCCTTCTCGCGCAGCGACAGGACCTGGCCCCGGACGATCCGCGCGATGTAGGTCCAATTCACGAACGCGATCACGAAGATCACCACGACGAGCCCAGGCTTCAGCACGCCGCCGAGGCAACCGTGTCCCAGCGAGCACGCGGCCGCCACTCCGAGCGCGAGCATCAGGATCGGGAACGCCAGCAGGACGTCGATCAGGCGCGAGATCGCCATGTCGACCGCGCCGCGGAAGTAGCCGGCGACCATCCCCAGCGTGACGCCGACGACCATCGAGATCCCGGTCGCCACGAACGCCACGAGCAGCGACACGCGGGCGCCGTACAGCACCCGGGCGAACACATCTCGTCCCAGCGGATCGACCCCGAAGAGGTGCTTCGCGCCTGGCCAGAACGCCGCCGCCAGCACGATCGCCAGCAGCGCGGCGAGCACGGCGAGCGCCAGCCTCACCCGGCGCCTGAGCCGGGGGCCCGGCAGCGCCGAGGCCGCGATCGCGAGCACGACCCCGGCGAGCACCACGATGAACGGCCACAGGGCGTTCTTCGAGGGGCCGGTCGGCGTGCCGAACTGATCGAGCGCGCCGGTGTTCTGCGTATTCGGGCCGGGTGCGCCGACCAGCGTGACGATCAGCGGGGCGATGATCGCCACCAGGATCAGGGCCAGGATCACTCCCAGCGAGACCACCGCGACGCGGTCGGCGCGAAAGCGTCGCCAGAACAGCTCCAGCGGAGAGCGAGCCTCGATCTCCGCTGCGGCCGAGTCGATCGCCGCCTCGGCGGCGGATTCCGCCTCGATCAGCAGCTCGGGTGCGCCGACGCTCATGGGCTAAGCATCATTCCGTGCGCCGCCTCGGATCCCTCTCCACAAAGGCCAAATAGCACAAGCCCGGTGTCCTGTCATCCCGGGTTAACCCGCCATCAATGAACCGCGGTCGGACGGTTACCCTGCTGGAGCGCCCTCGTAGCTCAATGGACAGAGCACGCGCCTCCTAAGCGCGGGATGCAGGTTCGATTCCTGCCGGGGGTATGCCCTGGCGCAGCCTCGAATCCGAGGCGCCGGAGCCCCGTGTGTCGCGCGGCTGGGCCGGGCGCACGCTGGCACCCGTGCTACCGTCCGCGCGTCCTCGTGTCCGAGAGCACGCTAGAAGCACCGCCGGTCCCGGAGTCGGTGCCCGCGACCCCGGCAGGGGACGTGTCGCCCGAGCCTTGGACGCTGCGCCTGTTCGTGCGCCAGCACCCCTGGTGGACGGTCGCGATCGGACTCGTCGCGGTATCGGGAGTGTTCGTGTTGTGGGCTGGGACGCGGCCCGGCTATGACCCGTATGGCTGGTTGGTGTGGGGCTACCAGACGCTGCACCTGACGCTCGATCTCGGCGGCGCTCCGTCGTGGAAGCCGTTGCCGTACCTGTTCACGGTTCCGTTCGCGGTGTTCGGCCATTACGCCCTGTATCTGTGGATGGTCACCTGCGTCGCGGTGTCGCTGGCCGGCGCGGTGTTCGCGGGGCGGATCGCCTACCGCCTGGTGGGCCCCGGTGGGCGAGGTCGCTATCCGGCGATCGCGGCCGCGGTGTTCGCGGGGCTCGCGGTGCTGGGGCTCGAGGACTACATGCACGACATCCTCAGCGCGCAGTCGGATCCGATGATCGTGACCTTCTGCCTGGCCGCGATCGATTGCCACCTGCTGGGCCGTTACCGCTGGGCGTTCGTGCTCGGGGTGTTGGCGGCGCTGGGCCGACCCGAGGCGTGGCCGTTTCTCGGCCTGTACGCGATCTGGGCCTGGCGCCGGATCCCCTCGATGCGGTGGCTGCTCTACGGCGGCGCGGCCGTGATCCTGTTCACCTGGTTCGGGATCCCCGAGATCACCAACCACCGTCCGCTGGTGGCCGGTCAGCTGGCGCTCAAGTCCCCCCGCGAGCTGCACCAGAACAAGGTCGTAGGCACGCTCGGGCGCTTCACTGAGCTGGAGTATCTGCCGGTGTGGCTGGCCGCGCTCGCGGCGGTCGGGTGGGCCGTGTGGCGGCTAAACCGGTTGGTGCTGATGCTCGCGGGCGGGGCGGCCGCGTGGGTCGTGGTCGAGGTCGCGTTCGCGCTGCACGGCTGGCCCGCGCTGCCCCGCTACCTGATGGAGCCCGCCGGCGTCGCGGTGGTGCTCGCCGGCGCCGCGGTCGGGTGGACGCTCAAGGAGGCTCCACGCATCAGGCGCGGGCTCCCTCGCTGGGCCGGGATCCCGATCGTGGTCGTGCTGGTGGGGAGCCTCGTGCCGGGCGCGCTTGCACGAATGCGCAACGAGCGCAGCGACCTGCATCACGAGCGAGGCCGCACCCACGAGATCGCGCTGCTTCAGACGACGCTGAACGTGCTCGGCGGCTACCGGCACATCCGCAACTGCGGCGAGCCGGTCACGAACGTGGAGTACGTCAGCGCGATGGCGTGGTTCGTCAAGCTCGACGTGGGGTTCGTCGGGCACCGGCCCGACTTCGAGCTGCATCAGAAGTATCCGATCGTGCTGTTCACGCCGCTCGTCCACGGAGGCTGGTCGGTGCTGCCGTGGCACACCCGCGCCTCCCAGCTCGCGCGCTGCTCGAGGCTCAAGGCGGCCTACGTGATCACCCGCCGCCATCCGGGCGGCGTGCTCGTCCGACGCTGAGCGCCGCTGTGGCGCAGCCGACGACCGAGACGCGCGCCCCAGCCGGCTTGGCGAGCGGGCCTGGCGGGTCACCCCGGCGGGGCGCACGGGAGCTGCTGCGCGCCTATCCGGAGCTGGCCGCCGCCGCCGGTCTGCTGGCCGTGTCGCTGGTGATCGTGCTGGTGGCCCGGACCCGCCCCGGATTTGATCCCTACGGCTGGCTGGTGTGGGGTCACCAGACGATCGCTGGGAACCTCAACACGAACGCGGCGCCGTCCTGGAAGCCGCTGCCGTATCTGTTCGTGGTCCCCTACGCGATCTTCGGCCACTACGAGCTGTGGCTGTGGATGATGAGCGCGGTGGCGGTTTCGCTGGCCGGCGTGCTGTTCGCCGGGCGGATCGCCTACCGCCTGACCGGACCCGGAGCCGCTGGGAGCCGCTACGCGCCCGCGCTGGCGGCCGCGTTTGCCGGGCTGGCACTGCTCGGAATCCGCGACTACACCCACTACATCCTCAGCTTCCAATCCGATCCGATGATCGTCTCCCTGTGCCTGGGCGCCGTCGACTGCCACCTCTCCGGCCGTCCTCGATGGGCATTCGTGCTCGGCGCGCTCGCGGCGTTGGGGCGTCCCGAGGTGTGGCTGTTCCTCGGCCTGTACTCGATCTGGGCCTGGCGCCGGATCCCCTCGATGCGGTGGCTGATCGCCGCGGGCGTGGCGCTGGTGGCGGTGTTCTGGTTCGGGATCCCCGCGCTCACCTCGCGCAGCCCGTTCGTCGCCGGCACCAACGCGCTCGGGTCGGGACGGGCCCTGCACAGCGGGAGGGTGCTCGGCACGATCGACCGCTTCCTAGACCTCCACGAGACGCCGCTGGAGATCGTCGCACTGCTCTCGATCGTGCTCGCGGGGATTCGCCGAGACCTGATCCTCTTGACGCTGTCTGCGGGGGCGCTGGCGTGGGTCGTGATCGAGATCGCGTTCTCGTTGCACGGGTGGCCGGGCTTGCCGCGCTACATGTTCGCCGCGGGCGGTGTGATGGTGGTGCTGGCCGGCGTCGGCGTTGGCCGGCTGCTGAGCGAGCTCCCGAGCTTGGTCCGCGCGGCGGGCGGGGCCGCCCGATCGCCGGCGGCAGGTTGGGGCGGCGCGGCACTGGCCGCGGTGATCGTGGCGAGCTTGGTCCCCGCCGCCCTGTCACGAGCCCGCACCGAGCACAAGGACCTGCGCGTCCAGCGTCAGCGCACGCTCGAGATCAACCGGCTCGCGGGCACGATCAGCCGGCTCGGCGGCGCCTCGAGACTACGCGCGTGCGGCGAACCGCTGACGCGGCTCGAGTACCAGACGATTCTGGCCTGGAGTCTGCGCGTGAACGTCGCGACGGTCGGCTTCAAGTATGGCCCGGCGATCCACCGAGGCAAGCCCGTCGTGCTGTTCACGCCGCACCGCTCGGGGTGGACCGTGCAGGCGCTGCATCAGCGCAGCGCGGCTTGTCGCCGGCTGCCGCGCTAGCGCCGCTGCCGCGGCTCGTGCGGCTCGCGGCTCTCTCGGCCTAGGCCTCTCGGTCCGGGCGTTGCGGGTAGACCTCGTCGATCGTCGTCAATGCCAGGAATGGCGCCCGCGCCGCCCGCTCGATCGCTTGCGCGCCGCCCGCCAGCCGATCGCAGATCGCCAGCACCCCGCACACCCGATGGCCCTCGGCGCGAATCGCTTCGAGCGCGCGGATCGTCGAGCCACCCGTGGTGACCACGTCCTCGACCAGCATGCAGCGGTCTCCGGGCCCCAGCAGCGGACCCTCGATCCGCCGCGCGAGGCCGTGCTGCTTGACCTCCTGGCGAACGAAGAACGCTTTCACGTCAGCGCCGCCCGCGAGCGCGGCGCAAGCGATCGGGTCGGCTCCCATGGTCATCCCGCCGACCGCGGTGGCGCCCCAGTTGCGGGCTTGCCCGGCGACCAGCTCCGCCAGCGCGAGGAAGCCGGCAGGGCGCAGGATGGCGCGCTTGGCGTCGACCAGGTACTGGGCCCGCGCGCCGCTGGTCAGCACCACTTCACCGATCACGAGCGCGTGCGCGCGCAGCTCGGCCAGCAGGCGCTCGCGCGCGCTCGCGGCGACGCCGGTCATCTCGCCACCCCGGACCTGATCAGTAGTAGACGTCGACTACGTCGCCGTAGTTCAGCCAGTTGAAGATGGAGATCGCGTCGACGATCGGCACCCGCATGCAGCCGTGGCTGGCGGGGTAGTCGGGCGCGGGGTTGTAACCATGAATCGCGTAACCGCCGAAGAAGAAGCTCGAGTAGTACATCCCGTCCGGTAAGTAACCCGGCACCCGGCTGTACACGCTGAAGTGGCCGAGGATCGTCGGCGTGGAGGGCTTGCCGGAGCTGATCGGATAGATCGCGTAGACATGCGAGCCGTAGATCAGGGCCAACAGCTGCTTGGACAGGTTGCCCTCGACGTGCTTGCCGTCGCCGGGGTCGCGGACATTGAACGAACCGAACCCGTCCAGCAGCCAGGTGATCGTCGCACGGTCGAGCGTCTGGGAGGTGCCCCAGCCGAGCAGGCGGTGGTAGGCGTCGATCGCGAGGCCGGTTCCCTGGTCGTAGACGCCGGTCTGAGGGATGTAGAAGTGAAGCGCGGCGAGCCGTTGCTGGATCAGCTGCACGAACTTTCCACCAGCCCCGAACCCCGCGCTTGGATCGAGCACTGCATAGCGACGCAGCGCCGTGAAGCCCGCCAGCTGCGGGGTCGCGAGGTGAGCCACCTTGACGGTCACCAGCCCCGGGTGGCTGGCGGACACGCGCTCGGTGAAACGTCCGAAGCTGCCGTTGCGCGATGGCTTGACCCGCAAGCTGTCGGTCTTGATCAGCCGCTTGCCGAGGAACGTCTGCACGCTCACCCACTGCCCTGGCACGAACGGCGTCACCACCCCACCGACCTGCACCGTGCGCTTGGGCACCGTGACGGCACTGCCGTGCACGAAGTAAGCGTCTGACAGGTACAGCCTGATCGGGCCGCTCGACTGCGCGGGCGTCGGCTTGCCGGCCGGCTTTGTGCGCTTGGCGAGTGCCGCCGCGGTGGTGGCCGAGCCCGCTGGTGCGGCCGCGAGCAGCAGTGGTGCCAGCAGACCGGCGGCGACGGAAGCGATCGAGCGCCGTAGCATCAAGCGAAAGTAAATCAGTCCGATCCACCGAATGCGATCGCACTCCACGGACGTTGGCCCGCGCGAGCGCAGTGCTCATCGTGCCAGGGCCGCCCGCGGGGCCAGGGGGCCGGTGGCGGCACCGATCACGAGCAGCGAGCCGGCCATCAAGCCGAGGATCTCGAGCGCGCTCCAGTGCAGCTGGGTGACCCCGAGCGCGAGCGCGTTGTTGGCGCTGTGCAGCGCCATGCAGGGGTACAGCGAGCCGGTGCGCCAGCGAACGACGCACAGCACGAAGCCGAGAAAGCCCAGCGGGATCAGATACGCCGATGAGGCCGAGCCGGTGTGGGCAAGCCCGAACAGGATCCCGGTCAAGACCGCGGCGATCAGCGTGCCCACGTTTCGCCCGGCGATCACGATCCGCCAGCGACGCAGCGCCCCGAAGAAGAAGCCCCGGAAGAAGAACTCCTCGGCCATCGGAGCGATCACGCACACAAACACAGCCAGCAACGCGAGCGTCGCGCTCCTCGGGTGGCTGCCGAGCTTGACCGGCAGCTTGTCGCTCCCGTGGAGGCGCAGCACGGACGCGTACGCGGCGGTAAGCGCGTAGTAGCCGACCGCCGCCACCACGAACGCCTTGATCGCGAGCCGGGGGGGGATCCGTCGGAAGCCGAAGTCCCCCGGCCGCGGGCGTCCGTGCAGCGCCGCGAAGTACAGCGCCGCGGCGACGAACGCGAGATCGAACACGACGTCGCCGATGATGTTGACGGTCGCGGTGAGGTGAGCCGGATCGGAACCCCCGATCCGGGCCAGCAGCTCGACCGCAATCGTCGCGAACACTCCGAGCGCCAGCCCGAACACCACCGCGGCTGGCGCGGTCCACAGCCGCCACGGGGGCTCCTCCCAGGAGCGATCAGGGACGCTCGGCATCGTGATCCCGCCAGGTTATGGGCTCAGCTGGGCGAGGCTGGCGATCGTTTGCACGCCGGGGCGCCCGCCCTTCCCTGACCCCGATGAGCCAGCGCCCGCGCCGCCCGTCGCTCCGCGATCGAGCAGGACCGCTTCGATTCCGGCCGCCCGGGCTCCGATCACGTCCTCGGCGAAGCTGTCGCCGACGTGCAGGGCGCGGTCGGCGCTGCACCCCGCCAACTCGAGTGCGCGCTGGAAGATGATCGGGGAGGGCTTGCGCGCTCCGACCGCCGCCGAGGTCAAGACCGCATCGAGGAGGCCGGCGAGACCCAGTCGCTCCAGCACCGCCTCGAGCGACACGTCCCAGTTGCTGACCACGATCACCCGCTCGCCGCGCGCCCGGGCGGCGAGCAGCGCGCCCCGGACATCTGCAAACGCGCTGAAGCGAAGCGAGGCAAGCAGCGCCTCGGTCAGCGAGGCCGTGTCGAGCGCCGCGAGCGCAGCCGACCGCGGGAGCGCCGAGCGCAGCGCCTCGGCGCAGCGGAGCCGCAGCGCCGCCAGGCTGTCGGCGTCTGCGCCCTCGTCGAGATGGGATCGGTAGTAGGCGATCTCGGCTGCCAGCGCCAGCTGTGCCTGCTCCGGCGTGACCTCGATCCGAAAGCGCTCGGCGAGCTCGCGCGCCAGCGCCGGCGCGGGCGGCTCGAGCGCCACCAGCGTGCCGAGCGCGTCGAGCAGCAGCGCTTCGCGCTGGGCGCCACGCTGGGAGTAATCGGTTCGCATCCTCTGCAGGTCGGCGACCGGCCGGGGGCCACGTGCAGGACCGTGAACTGGCGGCCCGAAAGAGCCCGCAAGCTACACTGATTCAGCGATCTCCGGCGCCGACTTCGCGCAGCTGTTGCGCTCCGGCGCCAGCTCGTCATCCGCATCTCATGAGTCGACGTGAACGACAGCGCCGCCGGCGGCGGCGGCGCGGATCTCCCGTCAAGCGGGCGCTCGGGCTGAGTGCCGTGCTCGCGGTGTTCGCCGTCGCGCTGGGAGCGTTTGGGGTTGCCGGGTGGGTGTTCAACGTCGCGCAGTCCGCGCCCGACATCAGCCAGCTGACCGCGCGTGACCCGGGACAGCCTTCCGAGGTGTTCGCGAGCGATGGGACGCCACTCGGATACATCTGGTCGCCTGACCTGCACAGCGACGTTCCGGGCAGCGCGATCCCCGAGCGGCTGAAGGAGGCCACGATCGCGATCGAGGATCGTCGCTTCTATCAACACGGGGCGCTCGACTATCAGGGGATCCTGCGAGCCGCGATCAAGGACGCGTTCGGGGGCGGAAACTCGCTCCAGGGGGCCTCCACGCTGACCATGCAGCTGGTCGACAACCTCTACCTCCCGCCACAGCTCAGCGTGGTCCACAACCTCAAGTACAAGATCATCCAGGCCAAGCTCGCACAGCAGCTGGAGAAGCTCCACAACAAGTCCTGGATCCTGACCAGCTACCTCAACGACGTTCCCTACGGCACGCTCGGCGGCCAGACCGCCTATGGGGTCCAGGCGGCCTCGGAGATGTTCTTCAACAAGCCCGTGTGGCGGCTGAACCTGGCGCAGGCGGCGCTCCTGGCGGGCATGCCGCAGGCCCCGTCCGACTACAACCCATTCGTCGATGCCGACGCCGCGCGCGACCGGCGCCAGGAAGTGCTCCAGGCGATGGTGCAGGCGCACTACATCACCCAGGATCAGGCCGACGCCGCGAGCCGGCAGCGGCTCCAGGTCCAGCGCAGCTCGGCCTACACGGCGCGCAAGGAGCCGTACGTGTTCGACTACGTCCAGCAGGCGCTCGAGCAGCAGCTGTGCCCGCAGACGCCCAACAACTGTCCGCGCGTCAGCGAGGGTGGGTTGAAGATCTACACCACGATCGACCTGCGCAAGCAGCAGGAGGCGCGGGCGGCGATCCTCAGCCATGAGGGCGGA
>JAFAZB010000147.1 GCA_019240015.1 Solirubrobacterales bacterium | reverse complement strand
CGCCTTCGCCATGTCAGCTCGCCGGCGCCGCCGCCTCGCTTGCCGCCGCCGTTTCGCGCGCCGCCGCCTCAGGATGGCCTTCGCCCCAGGAGATCACCGGGTTGCGGAGCACCCCGACGCGCTCGATCTCCGCCTCGACCACGTCGCCCGGCTTGAGATACAGCGAGCCGGCGTCCTCGCTGAAGCCTGCCACCCCGGCCACTGTGCCGGTCGAGACGATGTCGCCCGGACTGTAGCCCATCGCCGAGTAGTGGCTGATGATCTCCGGGACGGTGACCGACATCCGGCTCATGTGCGAGCGCTGGCGGACCTCGCTGTTGACCCGGAGCTCCATCGACAGCTCGTGCGGGTCGCCCACTTCGTCCGGGGTGACGATCCACGGCCCGATCGGCACGAAAGTATCGATGCTCTTGGACAGGCAGAACACGCCCGACTTCATCTCCTCGCGCTGGATGTCGCGCGCGGTGATGTCGTTGAACACGATGTAGCCCGCGATGTACTCCTCGGCCTCCTCGGGGGAGAAGAACTTGCCCGCCTTGCCGATGATCACGGCCAGCTCGAGCTCGTAGTCGAGCTCGGAGGTCATCGCCTCCGGATAGACGATCGGCTCCTCGGGCCCGATGATTGCGTCGACGTTCTGGAAGAACACGATCCAGGGAAGCACGGGGTGCGACCAGCCCACCCGGGTCGACTCCTCGTGGTGCTCGCGAAAGTTGCCCGCCGTGTGGAAGAACTTCTTGGGCACGATCGGCGCACGCAGCGTCACGTCCTCCAGCGGCGTTGACCGACCCGTCCGCTGCACCTGGCCCCCCAGCTCGAAGTAGCGGCGCATGTCGGGCACGTCGAGCTCGAGCACCTGGCCATCCACCACTTCTCCAACCTGGCCCTCGTCGTAGGTCACCAGCTTCATGTCTGCTCCTCCTGGCGGGTTCAGCACGGCGCGCGCTACGGCACCGGGCAGCCGGAGTATAGACAGAATCTCAAACTGTATGCAAGTTTAGCTGTTGCCTACTTGCGCTGGGCCGATAGCGCCCGCGAGGTCCCGCGGGCCGCCGCGCGAACCACCGGGGCGAGCCGGACGGCGACGTTCGGACCCGCCGTGGCCACCACCGACATCGCCGCGATCACGGTTCCGCGGCCGTCGGTCACCGGGGCGGCCACCGACATCGCGTCGTCGGTCACCTGCCGATCGCTGATCGCGACACCGTCGCGGCGGACCTGGGCCAGGATCCGCTCGAGCCTGCGCGGGTCGGTGACCGTGTAGTCGGTGAAGCGCCGTAGCCGCCCCTCGAGCACCTCGCGCTGCACGTGCTCGGGAGCGTGGGCCAGCAGCACCAGCCCGATGCCGGAGGCATGCAGCGGAAAGCGGCCGCCCACTCGCGTCAGCACGCCGACGGCGTGGCGTCCGGTGATCCGCTCGATGTAGAGCACCTCGTGCCCCTCCCGCACTCCGAGCTGAGCGTTCTCGTGCGTCACCTCGTAGAGGTCCTCGAGGAACGGCAGGGCCGCCTCGCGCAACGGGACACCACGCGGTGCCAGCGACGCGATCTCCCACAGCCGCAGGCCGACCCGGTAGCGACCGTCCGCCTGACGCTCGAGCGCTCCCGCTCGGTGCAGCTCGGCCACCAATCGGTGTGTGGTGGTGAGCGGAAGCGATGCCCGGCGCGCGAGCTCCGACAGCGCCAGGGTCGGGCGCGCAGGCGTGAACGCCTCGAGCACGGCAAACACGCGCGCCACTCGGCTGGGGTGTGGCTCCATTTCCTCATTGTCCATCGTCCTTCCGCTGAGCGGAAGGGACCATTGCGGTTCCCGGTGCGCGCACCTAGGCTGGATCACCGGGTGGGAGTGGACGAAGTTTGACCTCGACGCCGTTTCGTGAGTGCCTCAGCGTGCCGGGATCGTTCTCGATCGCGGTCGAGATCGTGACCGCCCGCGGGCTCGTGACCACCGAGCGCAGCCGGGCCCTGGTAGAGAAGGCCCGGGCGCTGGCCGCCGATCCCCGGATCGACGTCCTCTCGATCACCGACAACCCGGGCGGTCACGCGATGCTCGCCCCCGACACGCTGGGGACCGACCTGCTCTCGCGCGGGCAGGAGGTCATCATCCACCTGGCCTGCAAGGACTGGAACCGCAACGCGCTCGAGAGCCGCGGCTGGAAGCTGGCCTCTGAGGGCTTCGACAACGTGCTGTGCCTTTCCGGCGACTACCCGCTCGAGGGCTACGGCGGCGCCGCCGCACCGGTGTTCGACATCGACTCGGTCGGCCTGCTCAAGCTCTACAGCGACATGAACGCAGGGCTTCGCGTCGCGCGCGGCGAGGAGCAGCTCGAGCGCACCAGGTTCTTCCTCGGCTGCGTGGTCACCAACCACAAGCTGCACGAGCGCGAAGTCGTCCCCCAGTACCAGAAGCTGGCCAAGAAGGTGAGGACCGGCGCGCGCTTCGTGATCAACCAGATCGGCT
>JAFAZB010000127.1 GCA_019240015.1 Solirubrobacterales bacterium | reverse complement strand
GTGCCGCGCGCAATGACGCGGGCGTCGACGTCCGGCGCCAGCGGCACCTTCTTCATGTGGACGGTGAGAATCTGCTCGCGGCCGTCGATATCCGGGCGCGGAACGACGACCTGGCGGTCGAAACGGCCCGGTCGCAGCAGCGCCGGGTCGAGAATGTCGGGGCGGTTGGTGGCAGCGATGAGGATGATGTTGTCCTTCATCTCGAAGCCATCCATCTCCACGAGCAGCTGGTTCAGCGTCTGCTCGCGCTCGTCGTGGCCGCCGCCGAGGCCCGCGCCGCGATGCCTGCCGACCGCGTCGATCTCGTCCATGAAGATGATGCAGGGGGAGTTCTGCTTGGCCTGCTCGAACAGGTCACGCACGCGCGAGGCGCCCACGCCGACGAACATCTCGACGAAGTCCGAGCCCGAGATCGAGAAGAACGGCACGCCCGCCTCGCCTGCGACCGCCCGCGCGAGCAGCGTCTTGCCGGTCCCGGGCGGGCCGTAGAGCAGCACCCCCTTGGGAATCCGCGCCCCCAGCGCCTGGAACTTCTTGGGGTTCTCGAGGAACTCCTTGATCTCGTGCAGCTCCTCGACCGCCTCGTCCACGCCCGCCACGTCGCGGAACGTGATCTTCGGCGAGTCCACGGACATTCGCTTGGCGCGCGACTTGCCGAACGACATCACCTTCGAGCCGCCGCCCTGCACCTGGTTCATCAGGAAGATCCAGAAGCCGATGAAGATCACGAACGGCAGGATGTAGGTGAGCAGCGACAGCCACCCGTTCGAGGCCTTGCCCTGCACGTCCAGGCCGTTGCCGGCGCCGGGGAGGTCCTTCTGCGCGTCGCCGATCAGCGTCGAGGCGTAGTCGTCGGGATAGCCGACCGAGAACTTCTGGCCGCTCAGCAGCGTCACGTCGACCGTGTTGTCCTTGGTGTGGATCGACATGCTCCGGACCTGGCCGCTCTGGAGCTCGTTCAGCAGGTTGCCGAACGTCTGCCGCTGCGCGTGGCTCGAGTTCCCGATCAGCTTCTGCGCGAAGAACGCGAGCACCACGACGATCAAAATCGGGAAGGCAGCGCTCTTGAAAAACCTGCTCATAGGGGGGTTCCGCGCATGCGGCGCAATGGCCGAGAGTCCGGAATCGTCAAGCGTAGCACCTGCCTTTGGAGCTCTGGTGAGGGTTGCAGGGCTCCTGTCACTCCTCGAGCGCCGCCACATAAGGCAAATTGCGGTAACGCTCGCCGTGATCGAGCCCGTAGCCGATCGCGAACCGGTTCGGGATCTCGAACCCCACGTAGCGGGTGACGAGCTCCACCTTGCGCCGCTCGGGCTTGATCAGCAGCGCGCAGACCTCGAGCGAGCGGGGGTTTCGCCCCGCCAGGTTGCGCAGCAGGTATTGGAGCGTCAGGCCCGAGTCGACGATGTCCTCGACGATCAGCACGTCGCGGCCCTCGATCACCGCGTCGAGGTCCTTGAGGATTCGCACCACGCCCGAGGACTTGGTCGCCGAGCCGTACGACGCCACCGCCATGAAGTCGACCTCGCACGGCACGCTCAGCTGCCGCATCAGATCCGAGAGGAAGAACACCGCCCCCTTCAGCACCCCCACCAGCACGAGATCCTTGTCGGCGTAGTCGCGGGAGACCTCGTCGGCCAGCTCGCGAACCCGCCGCCTCAGGTCCTCGGCGGGGACCAGGATCTCCCCGATCGCGCCGTCGTCCGTCACGGGGAACTCGCGTGATTATCCCTCACGTCGGTTCAGTTTATGGGGCGGGCTTTCGCCCGCCTGTTTTTTGGGCGCTCGCGCGGCGGTGGCGGCGGCGTTAGCTCGAACCGCAGCAGCCCTCGCTCGGCCACCGCGCGCACCCCGTGCGGCAGGTCGAGCGCGGCTCTGCCGCGCTCGTTCAGCGCCACGATCTCCGCCGCCCGCCGCGCGGTCCCCGGCGCCGGCCGGCCGGCCGCCTGGTCGGCGAGCCGCTGCACGACCAGCCTGCAGAGCGCCGGCTCGAGCGCGCGCAGCCTGGCCAGGGGGACCTCGCGGCGGCCCTCCAGCAGGCCGTCGACGAGCTCGTCGAGCACCTCCGCCTCGTCTCGGAGCAGCTCGGCGAGCGCCAGCAGGTTTGCCTCGGCGGCCGGGTGGATCTCCCGCAGCGCCGGGACCAGCCGGCGGCGGATCCGCCCCCGCGCGTAGCGGTCCGAGTCGTTGCTCTGATCCTCACGCCACGCGAGCCCGCGCTCGCGGCAGTAGGCGGCGGTCTGCTCGCGCGTGAAGCGCAGTAGCGGCCGGACCAGCACCGGCTCACCGGTGCGCACCGGCTCGCCGCCCTGCAGCGGCTCGCCCGCGGGCAGCGGCTCGCGGGCGCGCATCCCCAGCAGCGCCCTCCGGCTCGGCGAGGACGCCAACCGATAGAGGATCGTTTCCACCTGGTCGCTGGCGGTGTGTCCGGCGGCCACGTCGCCCCCGCGGGCGCCGGCGAGCTCGCGCGCCGCGCGATAGCGCTGCTCGCGCGCCCAACCCTGGACGTTGCCGCGCGCGGGCCGCGGCGGGCGCCGGCGCTCCAGCTGGACGCCGAGCCGCGCGGACAGCTCGGCGCAATGGCGCTCGTCGGCCCCGGCGGCGTCCCTCAACCCGTAGTTGAGGTGCAGCGCGACCACGGCGTCCGGCCCGGCGATCCGCGCTGCCAGATCGAGCAGGCAGGTGGAGTCACGCCCGCCCGAGTACAGCACCACCACCGCCCGACCCTCGGCCAGCAGTCCGTCGGCTCGAACCCGCTCCTCGAGCGCGCCCGCCACCTCGCCGCCTCCGATTGAGCTGCGCTCGCTCACTGCTCCTCCCGCTGGCGGGCGATGAACACCTCGGTCGGGTTGCTGAAGCCCTTCAGCTTCACCTCGGCGATCCGCTCGAACTCCAGGTGCGAGCCTGCCTGCTCGACCACCGGGCGAGTCGCGAGCACCTCGCCGCCCGCCGAGCGCG
>JAFAZB010000103.1 GCA_019240015.1 Solirubrobacterales bacterium | reverse complement strand
GGCGCTGATCAGATCGCGAAAAGACTCATCGAGCGCATTGGCGCGCCGCTCGTAGACGAATCCGATCACCGCGAACAGCGGAAACGCCGGTCCGGCCACCAGCAGGGCGGCGAGCGGGATGCCGAGCAGGTGGATGTGCGCCAGCCCCGGAATCACCGCGAACAAGAGCGGCAGCGACCCCACCAATCCCCCAAACGCCACCAGCCCCAGCAGCGAGAGCTCGAGCTGTGCCCGCCGCAGGCGGCTCAGATACAGCTCGCCGTGCGCTGTCTCTTCCGCGAGTTCGTCCCGCGGTGTTCGGCGGGGCGGGGGCGACCCCGAGCTCACGTGCGCAGACGGCGCCGCAGCTCGGGAACGTGGCGGCGTGCGACCGGAACCTCGCCCGCCTGCTCGAAGCGCAGCACCGCGGTCCCGTTCAACACCGCGCGCACCTCGGTCGCGCGGCGCAGGTTGACGAGGTACTGGCGATGCACGCGCAGGAAACCGTGCGCCGAGAAGCGGCGCTCGACGTCGGTCAGCGAGGCGCGGAGCAGGTAGCGCCCGCTGTCTGCGAATACACGCACGTAGTCCCCGTGCGCCTTGAAGTACAGAATCGAGCTGCGCGCGAGCAGCCTGGTCCCGCCCTCGCGCAGGTTGTCCACCGCGAGCACGTCGCTGTCGGGCCCGCGTCCACTCGCGGCGACGCTCTGCACGGGTTCGGATGAGGCGAGTGTCGCCCGCACCCGCTTCAGCGCCTCCTCCACCCGCGGCGCGGTCACCGGCTTCATCAGGTAGTCGACCGCTCGTAGCTCGAAGGTCGCAACCGCGGAGGTGTCGAACGCGCTGACGAACACCAGTGCCGGCGCGGTCGTGAACGCGTTGAGCACCCGGGCCAGCTCCAGTCCGTCGAGCTCGGGCATCCTCACGTCCAGGAACGCCGCGTCGTAGCTGTGCTGGCTGGCCTTCAGCACCGCTTCCTGGGGGCTGGAGGCGGTCTGCACCTCACCTACCTGGGGGCTGGCTCGCAGCAGCCGGGCCAGGTCCCTCAGCTGCGGTAGCTCGTCGTCAACGGCGAGGACGGTCAGCGTGCTCATGCCGCCCGCACCCCGATCCGGAACTTGGGCACGACCATCACCACGGTCGTGCCGTGGTCTGGCTCGGAGTCGATCGCCAGTCCGTACTGCTCGCCGAACGTGCTGCGCAGCCGCCGGTCGACGTTGTACAGCCCGGTGCCACCCGATTCGCCGCTCATCGCCTGGGCCGCCCGCCGGTCGTCCATCCCGACGCCGTCGTCCCTGACCCGCAGCTCCACGTCGAGGTCGCGGTCGATCCCCACGATCTCGATCGTCCGGCAGCCACCACGCGATTCGACGCCGTGCTTGACGGCGTTCTCGACCAGCGGTTGCAGCGAGAGGACCGGCACCACCGCCTGCAGCACGTCCGGATCGACCTCCACGCGGATCGTCAGCCGCTCGCCGAACCGGGCCTGCTCGAGCCGCAGGTACTTCTCGACGTAGTGGAGCTCCTCGGCGAGCGTCACGTAGGCCCGCTCGCGGCGGAACGAGTAACGCGTGAACTCTGCGAACTCGGCGAGCAGATCGCGCGCCTGGTCGGGATGGGAGTGGATGTAGCTGGCGATCGCCGCGAGCGAGTTGTAGACGAAATGGGGCGAGATCCGGGCACGCAGCGCCTGCAACTCGGCCTTGGTAAGCCGTTCCTCCTGATCGGCGACGACGGACAGTTCGACCTGCGCCGAGACCAGCGCGGCGGCCTCGCCCACCACGCGGGCGTCGTCGGGCCGCAGCCGGTACTCGTGGTCATAGAACGCAATCAGCGCCCCGATCTGGCGGTCCTGGATCGCCAGCGGAGCCACTACCACCCCGCCCTCCGGCCCCGATGTCCGGCTGCCCGCTCGTCCGGGCTCCACGTGGATGCGTCCGTCCTGAACCCAGGCCGAGAGCTCTGACAGCCGGGCGTCGGTCGTGTCCTCGTCGCTGGAGCCATCAAGCGCTAGCACGCGCTCGCCGTCGGTGAGCGCCAGCACCGCCGCCTGAGTGAGCGCCCGCAGGTGTGGGATCGCCCGCTTCGCGCTGCTCTCGTCGAGCCCCTCGCGAAGATGCGGAAGCGTCGCGCTCGCGTGGTGCAGGGCGCTGCGCATCGCCTCTCGCTCTGGACTCAGCACCCGCCGTGGCGCCGAGGCGAGCCGCCAAGCGCCGAAACCGGACCCGGCCACCACCACGAACAACAGCACTGCCAGCGCCGCTTCCATCTGTTCCTGTAGTCGACTCTCCTCCTACCTCCGTCCCGGCACAAGCATATTGAGTGATCGGCCGCTGGCTGGGCGCAGCGCGCAGCGGCCCGCCGCTCATCGCCCGATCGATACCGCTCGTCGCAGGCGGTGCACCGCCGATCCCTTGCTCGCCCCGCGTTCGTGGTTGGCGGACTAGCGTGCCGGCCGATCTTGCGCGAATCGCGGGTGGAGAGACTCGTCTGCCTCGTCGTCGGACCCCTGCGGTGTGACGACAGCTCGCCCCTTGCGCGCGGGCCCCCTCACAGAGCAGCGCTTGTGCAACTCAACCGGCCGGGGGCTGACGGTTGACCCACGAGCCGCTCGGAAGCCGGCGGCTCGGTCATCGACGAAAGGATTTGCAATGAGATTGCGATTGAGATCACGCTCGCGAGCGGTGCTGCTCGCCACCGTGATCGCAGCGCTCGGCGCCGGCGGGTGGGCGGTCGCTTCGGCGACGCTGGCGAGCGCGGCGCCCGCGACCGTCGCCTGTGCCGCGGGGACAGACGTGCAGACCAGCAACGGTCCTGTCTGCGGCGTGCTGGCGGGAAACGTGCAGGAGTGGCTCGGGATCCCGTATGCGGCACCGCCCGTCGGGAAACTGCGGTGGCGTCCGCCGCAGCCGCCGGCCCCCTGGACCGCGACGCTGAAGGCGACCGCGTTTGGAAATCAGTGCGCACAGTACTTCCCGCTCTTCTCTCCGAACGTGACCGGCAGTGAGGATTGCCTGTTCGTGAACGTCTGGCGGCCCGCCGACGGCTCCACCAACCTTCCGGTGATGGTTCACATCCACGGAGGGGGCTTCGTGGCCGGGTCCGGTAACGGCGATAACACCCTGCTGTCGAACACCGGCCACGAGGTGATCGTGTCGCTCAACTATCGGCTCGGCATCTTTGGATTCCTTTCCGACAGTGCGCTGGGTCGGCACTCGGGCGACTACGGGCTCCAGGATCAGCAGGCGGCGCTTCACTGGGTGCAACGAAACATCGCGGGGTTCGGCGGCGATCCGGGCAACGTGACGATCTTCGGCGAGTCCGCCGGCGGCTCGAGCGTCTGCGATCAGATCGCTTCCCCCACCGCCCGCGGCCTATTCGAGCGCGGGATCAGCACCAGCGGCGAGTACAACACGCTGCTGGGGGCGCCGACTCCGCTCGAGGCCCAGGACTGCAAGTCGCCGCTCCCCACCAAGGCGCAGGCCCGCGCGGCGGGTAGGAACTTCGCCGCCGCGGTGGGATGCGGATCCGGCACGTCGGACGTGGCGGCCTGCCTGCAGGCGGTCCCGGTCGACCAGGCAGAGAAGGTGTCGGGCTTCGGCTACCAGGACGGCGGCCAAGGGACGGTCTCCCCGACGATCAACGGCTCGACGCTGACGATGACGCTGCGCCAGGCGCTGCGCAGCGGCAAGGTCAACCGAGTCGATGTGATCGCCGGCGTCGATCGGGACGAGGACTTGGTGGGCACGGCCAACACCGCCACCGACTACCAGAATCTGATCGACACTCAATATGGCGCCAACGCGTCGCAGGTGCTGGCGCGGTATCCGCTCAGCCGCTTCGACTCGCCCGGCGTTGCATGGCGGACCGTCGCGGCGGACTCGGACACCGTGTGTCCCGCGCTGGAGACCGCCGGCGCGCTGGCGAGCCGGATGCCGGTCCACGCGTATGAGATCGACGACAACGATCTGCCGCCGTACACCGTGGGGGGCATCGCGTCGGGCGCGTCGCATGTCGGCGCCTGGTATCTGAACCCGGTCACGCCGCCACTCGACGCCAACCAGCAGGTGCTCCAGGACCAAGAGGTCGCCTACGTGACGAGCTTCGCCCGCACCGGCGACCCGAACACCACGGGGGCACCGATCTGGCCGTCGTTCAACCCCGCAGACAACCCGACGGTGATCTCGCTGCAGCCCGCGGGAGACACCGAGCGGGTGTCCGCAGCGGAAATCTCAGCGCAGCACAACTGCGCCTTCTGGGATCGCATCGCCCGCTGAGGACCCCTGACCGACCGCAAGCCGGCACGGCGTCGACCGTGCCGGCTTCGCGGTCTGGCCTTCAACGCCGCTCGTGAGCGTCGCGACGGAGTCGATGCTCGTCGCCGCGGCGGATCGTGATCCGCTCGGCGTCGAGATGCTCGAGCAGCGCCTGCGCGAACTTGCGCGAGGTGCCGAGCTCGTCACGTAACTGGGCGAGCGTCAGCGCCCCGCCGTGCCGCCCCGCGAGCGCGATCACCCGCTGCCTGACGTCGCCCAGCACCGTGGGGTGGTAGTGCAGCGTCCTGGACACTCGTACCGCGCGCCCCGCGGTTCGCAGCGCCGCGAGATCGGCCGCATCCAGCTCGCCGTCGGCGGGCGGCTCCAGGCCGGCCGCCAATAGGCGGCGTTCGAGCTCCAGTGCCGACGCTGAGAGC
>JAFAZB010000080.1 GCA_019240015.1 Solirubrobacterales bacterium | reverse complement strand
ATCGTGGCGGTGGCGCTCTCCTATGCCGTCGGGCTGGGCGCGGTGATGCTCCTGTATGCGCTGGGTGGACGGGCGGTGCTCGACCGGGTCCGCAGGCGCGCCCGCGGCCACCTCGTCGAACGCTCGCTCGGCGCGGTGCTGCTCGTGACCGGCGTGGTGATGGCCACCAACCTCGACGTGCGCTTCGAAGAGGCGCTCGCCCGCGACGCCAGCCTGCCCGCGTTCCTGGTCGATCCGACGCGCTCGCTGGAGAGCTCCGGCGCCGTGCAGCGCCGGCTCGCCGCGCTGCGACCCGCCTCCCGGTTCGCGGTGCGCCAGCGCCAGGCGCACGCGACGCCGGTCGCGGCGCGCGCGGGGGTCTCGATCCCGGGGGTGCAGACGCCGTCGCTGCCCGACCTCGGAGCGGCGGCCGAGTTCGCCCAGACCCAGCGCTGGTGGAACACCCCGGGCGATCGCCCGTTGTCGCTGGCCGGCCTGCGCGGCCACGTCGTGCTGCTCGACTTCTGGACCTACACGTGCATCAACTGCATCCGCACGCTGCCGTTCCTGAAGGGGCTGTATGCGACCTATCACCGCTACGGGCTCGAGCTCGTCGGGATCGAGACCCCGGAGTTCACCTTCGAGCAGGACGCCGGCAACGTCGCGCAGGCGATCAGCTCAGACGGGATCCGCTACCCGGTGGTGCAGGACAACCTGTACGGGACCTGGAACGCCTACCAGAACGAGTACTGGCCGGCCGAGTATCTGATCGACGCGCGCGGCGAGGTCAGGCACACCCAGTTCGGCGAAGGCGACTACAAGCAGAGCGAGGCCGCGGTGCGCGAGTTGCTCTACGAAGCCGGCGCGAGGGCGCTGCCGCCGCCGATGACCGCGCAGGCGATCATGCCCTCGGCGCAGCTGGCCACGCCTGAGACCTACCTCAACACGCAGCGCTCCGAAGGCTTCCCGGCCCCGCTGCAGGCGGGGACCCACGCCTACCCCGGGGTGGGCAGCCTGATGCTGAACGAGTTCGCGCTTCGCGGCAGCTGGAACGTCAGCTCCGAGGCGGCCACCCCGGCCGCCTCGGGCGCCGCGATCGAGGGGCGCTTCCAGGCGCAGAACGTCTACCTGGTGCTGACCTCGGCGGGCAATGTGCCGCGCGCGGCGCAGGTGCTGCTGGACGGACGTCCGGTCAGCCCGCGCGAAGCCGGCCGGGACGTCCACCACGGGCTGGTCACGGTCCGCGGCCAGCGGCTCTACGAGCTGGTCGCGCTGCCGACCGACGAGCAGCGGACGCTGACCGTGCAGCTGCCGCCGGGGGTCAGCGCCTACGACTTCACGTTCGGCTAGCGCGGCCCGCCCGCCGCGCCAGCAGCGACTCCGCACGGCGCAGGTCCTCCGGGCGGTTGACATTCAGGAGCAGGTCGGGGTCACCGACCTCGAGCAGGCGCGGGCCGAGCGCGTGCACGAGCTCGCGCAGCGGCGCCCCCCCGCGGGCGCGCTCGAGCGCCAGGCGCTCGCGCGCGCGAGGCTGATAGCAGCCGAGCAGCGGCTGGATCTCTCCGCCGCGGGCGGCGATCACCGCGGGCGCGCTGCCGGGCTGCGCGGCGGCGAGCTCGGCGATCAGCTCGGCGCTCAGCAGCGGCATGTCGAGCGGGCACACGAGCACCGGCCGCCCCGCCGCGAGCCGCAGTGCGTGCCAGATGCCGAGCGCGGGGTGGCGGGGCTCGGCGGGCTCCCGCCAGACGGTCACTCCCGGGAGCTCGGGCAGCCTGGTATCCGGCTTGGCGAGCACCGCCACCTGGCCGAGCGCCGCCGCCAGCGCGGCCAGCGGATAGCTGATCAGCGGCCGCCCGCCCAGCTCCACCACGGCCTTGCCGCCGGCGCCCGGGCCTGCCAGCCGACGGCCCACTCCCCCGGCCAGGACGACCCCGATTGGCTCCGGCGGGGCGCGATCGCCCGAGTAGCTCACAGGGGGATCGTAGAATCAGTCACATGGAGGGCTCAACCGAGGTCAGGAGCTGGCTGCGCTGCTACCGCTGCTGGTCGCAGAACCTCGAAGTCCAGGTCCACTACGAGGGGATCCACCGGATCGACCCCGAGAGCGGCGAGCGCGGCGAGGTCGTCGACGAGATGCAGGAGGCGGTCGTGCAGTGCCTGGAGTGCATGCACGACCAGCCCCATCTGGGCTTTCACAACGGGCGCGTGGAGCCGATCGAGGACCGCTGGGAGCGGATGATCGCCGGCACCCCGTGGGTGGCCTCTTGCACCGTCACCGTCGACGCCGACGACGTCGAGACCTGCTCCGGACCCGAGGCCGGCGACGCGCTCTCCTACGCCGCGTTCGGCGACCACGGCACGCGCGAGTTCTTCACCCACGTTCGCTTCCACAAGCACGACGAGGACCGGATCGTCGTCCACCTGCTGGTTGAGCTCTACGCGCGCTCGGCCGAGGAGGCCACCGACGTGCTGGAGGAGGCGGCGCGGGGGACGCTCGCGATCACTTCGCTGGCCGAGGAGTCACGCCCGCCGGCCTCGACCGACGACGGGCAGCACTAGCGGCCCGGGCTGACCGCTGGTGCGCGGAGCGGCACCGGCCGGCGCGCCCAGGCCTCCTCGACGATCAGCGCCAGCGCGACCGGCACCGTCGCCGGGAGCTCGCTCAGCACCAGGAACAGCAGGTCGAAGGCCGCCGCCAGTACGAGCGTCAGCAGCGCGGCTCGCAGCTGCCGGCGGCGGTCGGCCGCCAGCGCCGCGCCGAGCAGCGCGGCCACGAACAGGTCGCCGTAGCCCATCGAGACCGAGCCGAAGATCTCCGACTGCAGTCGCGGCAGGCCGGCCGCCGGATGGGCGGCGATCAGGGTCGCGTTGGGCGCCTGGAGCAGGTCTGAGACGACTAGCCAGGCGTCGGCGCCGGCCATCAGCACGATCCCCAGCTTGAGCCAGCTCGGGGGCGTGACGCCGGCCAGCAGGACCCCCAGCGTCACGCAGCTGAGCGCCGAGAGCGCCGCCCCCGCCGCCTCGCCGGCCAGCGTCCGCGCCGCGACCCAGGCCAGCACGAACGCGGGCACGACCAGGATCGCCAGCAGCGGCCGCGCCCCCCGGCAGGCCCAACCCAGCGCGCCCGCCGCCAGCGGTGGCACCGCGATCAGGGCCAGATAGGTGAGCCCGGTGGCGGTGTCCGAGACGTACCGGATCGCGAACACCACGACCACGATCGAGGCGATCGGCACGAGCGCCCAGCCGCGCCCGGCGAGCCGCGCCAGGCGGGGGATCCCGGGGGCGATCCGCGGGGCCGCCACGACGCCCGCCTGGAGCGCGAGCAGCCCGGCGTCAGAGGGGACGAATGGGAGCGCCACGCCCCCAGATTAGGGGGGTGCGAGCGCCTGCTCAGGCCCCGAGCTGGCGCTCGAACGCTTCGAGCTGGCTGCGAAGCTCCGCCGGCAACCGGTCACCGAAGCGGGCGAAGTGCTCCTGCATCTGGGGCAGCTGCTCCTTGAAGCACTCCAGATCGACGTCGAGCAGCCTGTGCATCGCCGCTTCGGAGACCTCGAGGCCGTGGGTGTCGATCCCGCCCTCGCCGACCGGCGGCACCAGCCCGATCGGCGTCTCGAGCGCTTGCGCCCTGCCCTCGCAGCGGCGGAAGATCCACGCCAGCACGCGCGAGTTCTCGCCGTATCCGGGCCACAGGAACTTGCCGTCCTCGCCCTTGCGAAACCAGTTCACGTAGAAGATCCGCGGCAGCTCGGCGCCCTCCCGGCGGCCGATCTTGAGCCAGTGGGCGAAGTAGTCGGCCATGTGATAGCCGCAGAACGGCAGCATCGCCATCGGGTCGAAGCGCAGCTTGCCGACCTCGCCGGCGGCCGCGGCGGTCGTCTCCGAGGACATGATCGCCCCCATGAACACCCCGTGCTCCCAGTCGCGCGCCTCCTGCACGAGCGGGATCACGGTGGAGCGGCGGCCGCCGAACAGCATCGCCGAGATCGGCACCCCGCGTGGGTCCTCCCACTCCTGCGCGATCGAGGGACACTGGGCGGCGGGCGAGGTGAAGCGCGCGTTGGGGTGCGCCGCCGGGGCGTCGGAGCCGGGCGTCCAGTCGTTGCCGCGCCAGTCGATCGCGTGCTCCGGCGGCTCGCCGGTGAGCCCCTCCCACCACACGTCGCCGTCGTCCATCTTCGCGCAGTTGGTGAAGATCGTGTTGGAGCTGGCGGTGTCGATCGCGTTCGGGTTGGTGCGGGCTCCGGTCCCCGGCGCCACGCCGAAAAAGCCGGCCTCGGGGTTGACCGAGTAGAGCCGGCCGTCGGAGCCGAACTTCATCCAGGCGATGTCGTCGCCGATCGTCTCGACCTTCCAATCGCCCAGCGTGGGGATCATCATCGCCAGGTTGGTCTTGCCGCAGGCGCTGGGGAACGCGCCGGTGATGTACTTCACCTCCCCCTCGGGCGAGGTCAGCTTCAGGATCAGCATGTGCTCGGCCAGCCAGCCCTCGTCGCGCGCCATCACCGAGGCGATCCGCAGCGCGAAGCACTTCTTGCCGAGCAGCGCGTTGCCGCCGTAGCCCGAGCCGAACGACCAGATCTCGCGCGTCTCGGGGAAGTGCACGATGTACTTGTTCTCGGCGTTGCAGGGCCACGGGACGTCCTGGGTCCCGGCCGTCAGCGGCATCCCGACGGAGTGCAGGCACGGCACGTAGTCGCCGTCCTCTCCGAGTTGGTCGAGCGCCGCCTGGCCCATCCTGGTCATGATCCGCATCGAGGTGGCGACGTACGGCGAGTCGGTCAGCTGCACACCGATGTAGGAGATCGGCGAGCCGAGCGGCCCCATGCAGAACGGCACCACGTACATCGTGCGACCGCGCATCGAGCCCTCGAACAGCTCCTTGAGCACGACCCGCATCTCCTTGGGGTCGCGCCAGTTGTTGGTCGGGCCGGCGTCCGACTCGCGCTGGCAGCAGATGAACGTCCGGTCCTCGACCCGGGCGACGTCGGCGGGATCGGACAGCGCCAGGTAGGAGTTCGGCCGCTTGGCCTGAGAGAGACGCTCGAATGTCCCCGCCTCGACCATCGTCTGGGCGAGCTGGTCGTACTCCTCGGCCGATCCGTCACACCAGTGGACCTCGTCCGGTTGGGTGAGCGCCGCTACCTCCTCCACCCACGCTTGTAGCCGTGCGTGGTTGGTCCTGGCCTGCTCCGGTGCGGTGTGTGCCATGGCGGTC
>JAFAZB010000468.1 GCA_019240015.1 Solirubrobacterales bacterium | reverse complement strand
GAGGCGAGGGCGGGCGCGGCGCGCGGCTCGGTGGCGGCCCGCGGGCGCGACTCGGTGGCGGCCCGCGGCTCGGTGGCGGCCCGCGGGCGCGACTCGGTGGCGGGCGCTTCGTGCCCGCGGCCCGGGATTGCGACCGGCCAGGCGGTGGCATCGAGGGGGCGGGTGCGTTCCGCGCCAGAGGGCTGCCGCACCCGCCCCCCCGCACCCACCCCCCCCCGCGCGCGTCCGCCCGCGCTCCCGCGCGCAAATCGACGCAATCGCACACATGGTCAACCGCCTCACGGGCGTGGTTCCTGCTATCGCGACAATACGACGGTCGGCGTAACCACCCCTGAAAACCGCCGGGGGTGATAGCGATTAAGTGCGATCCACGGCCGCGGAGCGCCATCGGCGAGCGGCGCTACTCGGTCAACAGCCGCTGGAGTGCCCGCCGGGCGGTCTCGCTTCGCCTCGCCTCCACCGCGAGCACCTCCGCCAGCGCCGAGAGCCAGTGCTCGGTTTCGACCGTGTCGCGCTTCAGCACGATCCCGCCCGAGATCCGCGAGCAGAGCGTCTCGATCGCGCCGTCCGCCCACCGCAGCTCGAGCCGGCGATCGCCCCCGTCGAGCGTGATCCGCCGGACCTGCTTGGCGCCCAGCAGGGCCGCGCGGCGGCGCTCCACCCGCACCCTGCCCGGCAGGGCCTGCTCGAGCTTGGCCGCCAGTCCCTCGACGAACGCGTGCAGATCGCCGGTGTCGGCTCGCAGCGATGCGGCGAGCAGGTCGATGTCGAGCAGATCCTGGTCGGGGCGCATGTTCCGGTGGTCAGCGTACGCCTCGCGGGCGCAGCCGGGTGGGGGGTGTACAGAGAATCGATGAAGGTATTCCCGCGGTCGTGGGCATACTCGAACCATGACCAATTCGATTCCTCAACTCGAACTGAATGATGGGCGCAGCATCCCGCAGCTCGGTTTCGGCGTGTTCGAAGTGCCGCCGGACGAGACCGCCGAGACGGTTCTGCACGCGCTGGGCACCGGGTATCGATCGATCGACACGGCGGCCGCGTATGGCAACGAGGCGGGCGTTGGCGAGGCGCTCGCCCGTAGCGGCCTGCGGCGGGAGGAGGTGTTCATCACCACCAAGCTGTGGAACGGCGACCAGGGGCACGACTCGGGACTGGCCGCGTTCGAGCACAGCCTCCAGCAGCTCGGGATGGACTACGTCGACCTGTACCTGATCCACTGGCCGGCGCCCGCCCAGAACCTGTACGTGGAGACCTGGCAGGCGCTGACCGAGCTCAAGGCCGACGGGCGCGCGCGCTCAATCGGCGTCTCGAACTTCCGCGTCGACCACTTGCAGCGGATCGTCGACGCCACCGGGGTCGTGCCGGCGGTCAACCAGATCGAACTGCACCCGCGGTTACAGCAGAACGAGCTCAGGCGCGCTCACTCCGAGCAGGGCATCGTGACCGAAGCCTGGAGCCCGCTCGGCAAGGGCAGCATCCTCGACGATCGCACGATCGCCGAGATCGCCTCGGCGCACCAACGCACCGCGGCCCAGATCGTGCTGCGCTGGCACATCCAGCTCGGAAACGTGGTGATCCCCAAGTCGGTCACGCCGGCCCGGATCGAGGAGAACTTCCAGGTCTTCGACTTCGCGCTGAGCGAGGACGAGATGCACGCGCTGGCCGAGCTCGACGAGGGCGGCCGGATCGGGCCTGACCCGGCGACTTTCGCGGCGGCGTAGCCGTTGGGCGGGCGCGCGACGGTCCTAGAGACCGCCGCGCGCCAGGAACAGGCCCGCGAGGACAAGCGCAAGGACCACCATCGCCATCAGGAGCGGCGCCGGGGCAGGTCCCCGAGTTGGACGCCGCCGCGCCAGCTCGCGCCGGGAACATGAACTGATGAAGATCTCTGGCATCACTGCCCTCTCGCCAACGATGCAAGCCGGGGGTTCGCGTTAAGTCAAGCGAGCCCTCCGGACTGAATCCGGAAATAGGAAAAACTGCGTGCCGGCATCGGGGGAGAATGGGCATCGCAGCGCGGTCTGCAGCGGTTACGGCGACGCCCCAGCCGCCACTATCCTCACCGGATCCCGCGAGCATCCCGCGAGCACAGGAGGATTGGTTGTCCGAGGTCGAGGCCCACATCACGGGAACGGTCTGGAAGATCGAGGTCGAGGTCGGTGACAGCGTGCAGGAGGGCGAGACGGTGGTAATCCTCGAGTCGATGAAGATGGAGATGCCGGTCGAGGCCGAGGATCCCGGCGTGGTCCGGGAGATCCTCTGCGAGGAGGGGCAATCGGTGTCCGAGGGCGACACGCTCATTGTCCTCGAGTAGCGGGGGCGGAGCTCGAGACGGCGGCGGGGCGGGCGGCATCGACCCCACGACCGACCCCACGACCGACCCTGCGACCGATCCCGCGACCGAGCCCGGGCGGCTGCTGCTCGACGAGCCGGCGCCCGGCGTCGCCCGGCTGACGATCTCGAACCCCGGCAAGCGCGGCGCCCTGGATCACGCGATCCTCGACGGGTTCGCCTCGACGATGCCCCGGCTCGACGCGCGCTGCGTGATCGTCACCGGCGAGCAGGAGACCTTCTCGGCCGGCTACGACATCGGCGACCTGCCGGACTCGGTGCTCGCCGACCAGGCCGAGAGGCTCGTGGCACATCCGTTCGCCGCGGCGATCGACGCGATCGACGCCTATCCCTACCCCACGCTGGCCGCACTCAACGGTCACGCGATCGGCGGCGGCCTGGAGCTCGCGCTGTCGTGCGACCTGCGAATCGCCGCGGCGACGATCGCGCTCGCGATGCCCCCCGCCAAGCTGGGGTTGGTCTACTCGCACACCGGAATCCGCAAGTTCCTCGACACGATCGGCGCTGCCCGCACGCGGGAGCTGTTCCTCGTCGGCCGCCGGCTCGACGCCCGCACCGCTCGCGCATGGGGGCTGGTCAACTCGGTCGCGGAACCCGAGCGGCTCGAGGCGGAGACGCTGTCGCTGGCGCGTGAGATCGCGGGCAATGCACCGCTGGCCCAGCTGGGCAACAAGCGCGTAATCCGCGCCGTGCTCGACGCGCGCTCGGAGCTGCCCGAGGAGCTGGAGCGCGAGCTGATCGAGCTCCGACGCGCGTGCTTCACCTCCGAGGACTTCCGGGAGGGGGTGCGCGCGTTCGCGGAGAAGCGCACCCCGCGCTGGCGCGGGCGGTGATCGTCCGGGGCGGCGCCTATCTTGCGCGCCGATGCCGCCCCTGATCAATCCCGCCGAGGCGTTGGCCTTGGGCGAGCTCGAGGATCGGGCGCAGATCGAGGTGCTGGTCGAGCGTGCATGGATCGCCCGCGTCGAGCGGTTCGCCGACGCCACCGACATGTGCTCGCTCGTCAACGCCAAGTCGGGCGGCTGCGCCGAGGATTGCGGCTTCTGTGCGCAGTCGCGTTACGCGGAGGCCGACACGCCGCTGCACGCGATGATGGAGCCCGACCAGATCCTCGAGCACGCGCGCGCCGCGGAGGCGGCGGGCGCCCACCGCTTCTGCATGGTCACCCAGGGGCAGGGACTATCCAGGCGGGACTTCGAAAAGGTGCTGGCCGGCGCACGGCTGGTCGCCGAGCACACCAACCTCAAACGCTGCGTGTCGATCGGCCACATGTCGGGCGAGCGAGCGCAGGCGCTCAAGCAGGCCGGCGTCCAGCGCGTGCACCACAACGTGGAGACGGCTGCCTCTTACTATCCGGAGGTCTCGACGACTGTGCGCTACGACGGCCGCCTGCGCACGATCGACGCGGTTCGCGAGGCCGGGCTCGAGACCTGCGTGGGAGGGATCCTCAACCTCGGCGAGACGCGGGAGCAGCGCGTCGAGATGGCGTTCGAGCTGGCCGCGATCAACCCGACCAGCGTCCCGATCAACCTTCTCAACCCCCGCCCCGGGACGAAGTTCGGCGATCGCGAGCTGATGGATCCGTGGGAGGTGGTCAAGTGGATCGCGATCTTCCGGCTGATCCTGCCCGAGGCCCTGTTCAGGCTCTGCGGTGGGCGAGTCGAGAACCTCGGCGAACTGCAGGCGACGGCCGTCAAGGCCGGTCTCAACGGCGTCATGATGGGCAACTTCCTGACGACGCTCGGCAACACCCCCGAGCAGGACCGCGCGACGTTCGAGGGTCTCGGCTTGAACGTGGCCCGCCAACCCGACAACGGCGCCAACCCGCGTCCCGACAACCGCTCGGGCTGGCTGGCTGGCGAGACGCCGGATGTGGTCTCGCAGGCGCTCGACGAGCCCGATCCCGAGCCCGCCTTGACCGTGCGCCTCTGGGATCCCGCGTCGCAGCTGCGGATGAAGCGCAAGGCCAGTGTGCCGCCGCGGCCCGATGGAGCACCGAACACAGGGCGGAAGCTCGTCGCATGATCGAGATCGAGGCGCGGGTGGCTGAGCTAACGGCGCTCGGTCTGGGGCGTCGCACTCGGTTGGTCAGTGGCCCGCAGGGCCCACACGTGCTGCTGGACGGCAAGCCCGTGCTACTGCTGTGCTCGAACAACTACCTGGGGCTGGCCGACCATCCTCGCGTGCGCGAGGCCGCAGCGGAGGCTGCGATGCGCTGGGGCGTCGGTGCCGGCGCTTCCCGGCTCGTGTCCGGGACGATGACGATCCATCGACGGCTCGAGGAGCGGCTCGCGGCGTTCAAGCGGCGCCAGAGCGCGCTGCTGTTCGGCTCGGGCTACCTGGCCAACGCCGGAGCGATCGCGGCGCTCGCTCGTCCCGGCGATGTGATCTTCTCCGATCAGCTCAATCACGCCTCGCTGATCGACGGCTGCCGGTTGTCACGAGCCGAGGTGTTCGTCTATGACCACTGCGACGTCGAACACCTGGAATGGGGCATCGGGCAGGCTGAGGGCCGGGGGGCGCTGATCGTCACCGACAGCGTGTTCTCGATGGACGGTGACGTGGCCCCGCTGGCCGAGATCGTGGAGCTGGCCGCGCGCCACGGCCTGCGCACGCTGGTCGACGAGGCGCACGGCACCGGTGCGCTCGGGCCCGGGGGCCGGGGCGCCCTGGCAGAGGCGGGCCTGGAGGATCAGGTCGACGTGATCGTCGGGACACTGGGCAAGGCGCTTGGCTCCTACGGCGCATTCGTCGCCTGCGATCAGTCGATGGCCCGCTACCTCGTCAACGCGGCACGGACCTTCATCTTCTCGACCGCGCTGCCGCCGCCGGCCGTGGCCGGCGCGCTGGCGGCGCTGGGAGAGCTGGAGCAGGGTCCGCGCCGCGTGCGGCGCCTGCACGAAAACGCCGCCGTGCTGCGTGCCGAGCTCGAGCGCCAAGGATTCGGTCTGGGTGGGGTGCGCACGCAGATCTTGCCGTTGGTGGTCGGCAACGCCGCGCTGGCGGTGCAAGTCTGCGAGGCGGCGCTCAAGGCCGGCGTGTTCGCCCAGGCGATCAGACCACCCACGGTCCCGCCCGGGACCTCGCGCCTGCGCCTCGCGGTGATGGCCACGCATCGCGAGGAGGAGCTCCGTGCCGCGGCCGTGACGCTCGGGACGGCTGCGCGCGCGGCCGGCTTCGATCCCCGTCGGGCCCCCGCCGAGGACCGGGAGTCGGTTCGAGCGCTCGACGAGCGGCCCGCGGATGGCCCCGCCTCCGAGCCCACCCGCGAAGATCGCCACGGAGTGTTCGACTTCGAGGCTCCCGCGCCGGTCCGCCGCGCCGCCTAGCTCGCGCCCGGCCCGTGCGCGGCTGCTTTATCACCGGCACCGACACGGGCGTCGGCAAGTCGGTGCTGGCGGCGGCGATCGTCGCCGCGCTGCGCGCTCGGCAGGTGCGCGTCCGCGCGCTGAAGCCGGTCATCACCGGGCTGGACGAGCTGCCCGACGCCACGTGGCCGCCCGATCACGAGCTGCTGGCCGGGGTCGCCGGCTGTAGCCCAGGCGAGGTCACGGGGGTCGGGTACGGGCCGCCCGTCTCTCCTCACCTGGCGGCCGAGCTGAGCGGGCGGCCACTGCCCGTCGATCAGGTGCGCGCTGAGGCTCGGGCCGCGGCGCTGGCGCCCGAGGTGGCGGTGATCGAAGGCGTGGGCGGGCTGCTGGTCCCGCTCGCGGACCGCTGGCTGGTCCGCGATCTGGCCCGGGAGCTCGGCCTGCCGGTGATCGTCGCCGCGCGTCCGGGCCTCGGGACGATCAACCACACGCTGCTCACGCTCGAGGCGGCGCGCGCGGCCGGCCTGTCGATCGCCGGGGTGGTGCTGACGCCGTGGCCGCGCTCGCCGAACGCGGTCGAGCGCTCGAATCGAGCGACGATCGCGCGCCTCGGAGCGGTCGAGGTGTCGGCGCTCGCCGCGGTGCCGCGCCCCGACCCCGAGCTGCTGGCGCGAGCAGCGCGGACGCTCCCGGTCGATCGCTGGCTCCAGTAACTTCACCGCGTGGCACGCGTCCGCCTGCTCCTCGCGCTGCTGCTGGCAGCGCTCGTGATCCCGGCCTCGGCCGCGGGCGCCAGCGCGTACACGAACGTCCTGCGCACCTATGAGCAGACCGGCACGGTCCCGGCTTGCAGGTTCTCGACTGCGCAGCTCGAGAGCGCGCTGAAGGGCATCGACACCTACGGCGCCCAGTACTTCGCCGATTTCAGCAACGCGATCGAAGCCGCGCTCGCCGCGCGCGCGGCTGGAAGCTGCGACTCGCACGCCGCAGGCGGCCAGGCCGCGACGGGGGCCGCCGGGGCTCCGGGGGGCGCGCCCCCCGGCCCCACCGCCCGCTTCGGGCCGATCACCGCGTCGAGCGCCGCCGGGGTTCCGGCGCCGATCATCGTGATGGGGGCGCTGGGGGCGGTACTCGGGCTGGTCCTGTTGGTCGTCGGGGCGCTGTCGGTCCGGCGCCGCGAGCCGGGGTGGGCGGCCGCCTGGAGGCATTCGTGGAGCGAGGCCAGCTGGCGTGCGGCGGGCACCTGGGAGGAGCTGCTCGACTGGCTGAAGCCCGAGCGGTGACTGCTTGTCATCGGGCGAGCTGGACCGAGACCGGTCTGCTGTAGACGATGGCACCAGGCGAGCTCCAGGCCGCCCGAACCGCTCCCGTGCCAGGCAGCGAGATCTGAGCCTCGAACACGCCGCTGCTCGCGCCGGCCGTCACGGTGGCAACGGTGCGATACGCGCCTGCGGCGCCCCGCCACTCGATTCGGGCCCGCCGCGCCCCGTCCCTCGGCGCCGGCCGCAGCATTCCCCAGATCGTGATCGGGTGGCCGGCCGCGAACACCGGGTCGGATGCGAACAGCGGCAGCCGGTAGGAGCTGAAGGCGGGCTTGCGGGCGCCGTTCGCGTACAGCAGGCCCGTCTGGAACGTCGACCAGTAGCGGAAGCTGCCGCGAGGGTAGGCGCGGTCCGGGGGCGAGTCGTAGAGCAGGAACTGCGACAGCGCACGGACCCGAGGATCGAGCCACGCCATGTATTGGGCCTGGGCCAGATATGCGGCCTGAGCGGCGGGGCTGACGCCCCGGTAGGGGTTGGGCGGGTCGGTTTCGTATCCGTATTCGGTCAGGTACAGCGGCAGCCGGCGGCGGACTCCGTAGACCGCGAACACGCCATCGAGCCCGTGCTCCAGCCGTGAGAGCTCCGACAGCGGCACGAAGTCCGGGTCCGGCATCGCGGTCCCCGGCGCGAGGAAGAACGAGTACGGATGATCGGAGAACCCCGTGATTTCGAACAGCGCGGGATGCGAGGCGACGAATGCGTTCGGTCCGCCTGCCGCGGGGCATCCCAGGTCTTTCGCCCGCCCGCCCGCCAGCGGCCGGTAGCTCTGGTCCACGCAGTACAGCGCGCGCAGGAACTGCATCGGCGCGACGGGCCAGTTGTAGCGGGGTCCCACCGCACCGCCTTCGGGCGCGAGCTCGCCGATCAGGATCGTGTCGCCCCGGTGGCCGCTGGCGTACAGCGCGCCGACGGCGCCATCCACGTAGCGGCGGTACAGTGCGGCCGACTCGATCACCCGCGCGCCGCGCACCGTCCCCCATTGCGGCGCCAGCCAGCCTGGCTGGTTGGGTTCGTTCCAGAGCGACCAGAACCCGACCCTGGGGATCGGAGCACCCGTGGCGCGACCCCCGTGTAGCGGCACGTAGCTGCCGCTGTAGCGCCTGCCCACCGCGAGCACGAAGCGGGCGAACTCCCGCGCGGAGGGGACGTAGTGGTTGGCCGACCCGGGGTCTGGCGAGCGGCGCTGCATCGCCCACAGCGGTCCCGGTGCGGTGAGGTCGAAGTCGACGCCGATCCCGCGCGCGCGGGCCAGCTCCAGCACGCGGTCATACGGCGCCCAGGCGGCCCGGTAGTCGGCCGGATTGGCGGCGTCAAAGCGCGGCGGCCGCACGCGCGAACGGGGAGCGGGCGCGACCGCCGACCACAGGATCGTGACCCTGACCCGCTGGACGCCGAGCGAGGCGAGCGTCGCCAGGGTCCGCCTGACGGTCGCCGTTGGCGCGTAGATCAGGTACTGGTCGTCCTGGAACAGCGACTCGACTGTGTGCTCCCGCGGAGCGATTGAGGATGACGCCGACAGCGCGATCGTCCCGGCCAGCACCGCCGCCGCGATCAGTGTCAGCGTCGCAAGCAGCCACAGTCGTGCGCGCACGCGTGCCGATGAGCGCCGGGCATGCAAGGCGCTTAGCCTGGCAGAGATCGCCCGGCTTTGGCCGGCGTGCGAGCGAGGGCCTTCGCGGCGCGGATTCCGACCGCCGGGCGCGTTAGCTTGCGCGAATGCGCACAACCGCCGAGCTGGCAGCCGCCGACCGAGCTCACCTGTGGCATCCGTTCACCCAGCAGCAGGTGTGGTGCGAGGAGGAACCGCCGCTCGTGATCGCGCGGGCGCAGGGGACCACGCTCTACGACACCGAGGGCAGGGCTTACATCGACGGCATCTCGTCGCTGTGGTGCAACGTCCACGGCCACTGCCATCCCGAGATCGATGCCGCGATCCGCGCCCAGCTGGGGCGCGTCGCGCACTCCACGATGCTCGGGCTCTCACACGAGCCGGCGATCGAGCTTGCCGAGCGGCTGCTCGCGGTGGCGCCGCCCGGGCTCGCGCGCGTGTTCTACTCGGACAGCGGCTCGAGCGCGGTCGAGGTGGCGCTGAAGATGGCCTACCAAAGGTGGGCGCAGCAGGGCCAGGCACAGCGGACCGCGTTCGTCTGCCTTCAGAACGCATACCACGGGGACACGCTGGGGGCGGTTTCGGTCGGCGGGATCGAGCTGTTCCACTCGCTCTACCGACCACTGCTGTTCGAGACCTGGCAGGCGCCTGCCGACGATTACGCCCAGCTGGGGACGCTGCTGGCGCAGCGTTCAGAGCGCGTCGCGGCAGTGATCGTCGAGCCGCTGGTCCAAGGCGCCGCGGGGATGCTGATGCAACCACCCGGCTACCTGCGCCGGGTGCGGGAGCTGTGCGACGAGCACGGCGTGCTGCTGATCTGCGACGAGGTCGCGACCGGCTTTGGACGTACGGGCCGCATGTTCGCCTGCGAGCACGAGCGCGTCAGCCCGGACCTGCTGTGCGTCGGCAAGGGCTTGACCGGCGGCTACTTGCCGCTGGCGGCCACGCTCACCACCGAGCGGATCTACGAGGGCTTCCTCGGACGATTCGATGAATTCCGCAGCTTCTTCCACGGCCACACCTACACCGGCAACCCACTCGCCTGCGCAGCGGGCATCGCCTCGCTCGAGACCTTCGAGCGCGAGCACACGCTGGCCCGGCTGCAACCGAAGATCGAGCTGCTAACGCGCCTGCTCGAGCAACGCGTCGCGAAGCTGCCCGCGGTCGCGGAGGTGCGCCAGCGAGGCTTCATGGTGGGCGTCGAGCTGACACACCACCCGGCGCACGAGCGTGCCGGCCATCGGGTGGCACTGGCAGCCCGGCGGCGCGGCGCCGTGATCCGTCCGCTGGGCGACGTAATCGTGCTGATGCCGCCGCTCTCGATCTCCGAGCACGACCTGCGGCGCCTGGTCGCGATCACCGCTTCGGCGATCGCCGAGTCGACCACGCGCGTGGTGAGCGCGGCGGCCTAGCTCACTCGGCGTACGGCGCGAAGTCGCGCTTGCGTGCACCGCACACGGGACAGAACCAGGTCTCGGGAATCTCCTCGAACGCGATCCCGGGAGGGATCCCGCCGTCCGGATCACCCACCGCGGGGTCGTAGATGAACCCGCACGATTCACACATCCACTTCACCGGCCGAAGGCTAGCGCCGCGGCTCTCGCCCCCGCGCCCGCGCTAGGGTCGCCGGGTGGCACGCGAGGTCCCACCTCCAGAGGGGGAGATCAACCGCGGCCCGGAGAGCACCCCGCGCCCGGCGGCGACCGTGATCCTCGTCCGTGGCGGGCGGGAGCGGCTTGAGGTGCTGCTCGTCCAGCGCAACCCGCAGGCGCGATTCATGGGCGGCGCCTGGGTGTTCCCCGGGGGCGCGGTCGACGCACACGAAGGTCAGGGCGAGGAGGGAGCTCGCGCGGCGGCGCTCCGCGAGCTCGCCGAGGAAGCCGACGTAGTGGTGGGCTCCCCCGGAGAGCTGCTGCCATTCTCGCGCTGGATCACCCCCGCTGAGGTCAAGACCCGGTTCGACACGCGGTTCTATCTGGCCAGCCTTCCGCCGGGGGCGAGTCCGCGCGCCGACGGAGCCGAGGTGGTCGATGCGCGCTGGTACGCCCCCGCGGTGGCGCTACAGGAATCCCGCGACGGCCGGATCCTGCTGGTGTTCCCGACGATCAAGCACCTCGAGCAGCTCGCGCGCTTCTCCTCGGCGGACGCGCTGCTGGAGCACACGCGCACGCGTGAGGTGGTGCCGATCCAGCCGCGGGTGGTGTTCTCCGGCGAGACGGCCCGAGTCGTGCTGCCCGGCGAGCCGGGCTACGAGGAGTGAGCGCTCGGCATACACTCGCGCCGTGACGGCCTCCCTTCCAAGCGCGGTCACCGCGGTATTCGAGCGCTTCGTCACGACCGAGCTGACCACCGTCGACCGGGACGGCCAGCCGATCACCTGGCCGGTGACCCCGTACTACTCGACCGGGGCGCCGTGCATCGACATCACCACCGGCCTGGGATATCCGAAGAAAGCACACGACGCCCGCGCCAACCCGCTGGTCGCGCTGCTGTTCTCCGACCCGACCGGAAGCGGCCTCGACGACGCGCCGATGGTGCTGGTCCAGGGAACCGCACAGGTCGACGACAGCGACCTGGAGGCCAACCGCGAGCGCTACCTGCGCGAGTCGGCGGCCAAGCTCCCCGCGATCGCGAAGCTCCAGCCGCCGGATTTGCTCAAGCGGCTGCTCGGCTGGTACTACACCCGGATCTACATCCACGTGCGGCCGGAGCGCGTCTACGTGTGGCCCCATGGAGACGACCCGTCATCTGAGCCCGACCTCTACGGCGCGCACATGGAGGAGGTGCGCTCTGGTCACTCCGAGGAGCCCGAGCGCTTTCACGCCACCCCCCTCGGCGGCGCCAGCGCGTGGCACCCGCGGCTCAAGGAGCTCGGCACCCGCTATCGGACCGCCGTACTGTCGATCGTCTCGCCGGACGGCTTCCCGTTCGCGATCCGAGTACCCGTGCA
>JAFAZB010000399.1 GCA_019240015.1 Solirubrobacterales bacterium | reverse complement strand
GCTCCGTGGGCGCCCTTGGCGATCTCGAGCAGGCCTCGATAGGACCCCCGCCCGCCGTCCTTGGAGATCGACTTGGCGAAGATGTTGGAGGTCGTGTTGGGGGCGGCATGGATGATCTTCCCGCCGGCGTCCTGGTGCTGGTCCTTGCCCGCGAACGCGATCGACAGGATCTCCCCGTGGGCGCGCTCCCCAAGCAGGTAGACGCTCGGGTACTTCATCGTCAACCGCGAGCCGAGGTTGCAATCGACCCATTCGACAGTCGCGTCCTCGTGGGCCACCGCACGCTTCGTGACCAGGTTGAAGACGTTGGTGGACCAGTTCTGGACGGTGGTGTAGCGGATCCGCGCACCCGGCTTGGCGATCAGCTCGACGACCGCGGAGTGCAGCGACGAGGATGAGTACGTCGGCGCCGTGCAGCCCTCCACGTAGTGCACGTAGGAGCCGGGCTCGGCGATGATCAGCGTGCGCTCGAACTGGCCCATGTTCTCGGTGTTGATCCGGAAGTAGGCCTGGAGCGGCATCTCCACGTGGACACCTTCGGGTACGTACACGAACGATCCGCCGGACCACACGGCGGAGTTCAACGCGGCGAGCTTGTTGTCGTTGGGCGGAATCACGGTCGCGAAGTACTCGCGCACGAGGTCCTCGTGCTCGCGCAGCCCCGAGTCCATGTCCATGAAGATCACGCCCTGCTGCTCGAGGTCCTCGCGCACCTGGTGGTAGACGACCTCAGACTCGTACTGCGCTCCGACCCCCGACAGGAACTTGCGCTCGGCTTCCGGGATCCCCAGCCGGTCGAAGGTGCGCTTGACGTCCTCGGGAACGTCGTCCCAGGAGCGCCCGGGCTTCTCAGACGCCCGCACGAAGTAGTGGATGTTGTCGTAGTCGACCTCGGCCAGCATCGGCGACCCCCAGGTTGGCTGGGGCCGCGCGAGGAAGTGATCCAGGGCCTTGAGCCGGAACTCGCGCATCCACGGCGGCTCTGACTTGAACTCAGAGATCTTCTCGACGATCTCCCGGCTCAACCCCTTCGGCGCCTTGTACAGGTAGTTCTCGGCATCGTGGAACCCGTAGCGCTCGGTGTAATCGGCGTTGATCCGCGCCAGCTGCTCGTTCTCGCTCAGCGCGGGCGAAGGGCCCGCTAACGGGGTCTCGGGAGCACTCGCCACTAGTCCACCTCCAGCTTGATCGTCTGTCGCTCGATCCGCACCGGGAACGTGTCGACCGGAACGTACGCCGGCAGCGTCTTGGGGTTGCCAGTCCGCAGATCGAACAGCGAGCCGTGTCGCGGGCACTCGATCGTGCACTCCGCCTGATCCAGTTCGCCTTCGACCAGCGGTCCGTTGTCGTGCGAGCAGCGGTCCTCGATCGCGTACACGGTCCCGCCGCAGTTGAACACGCCGATCTCGAGGTCCTCCCATTCGACCAGGCGCACCTCTCCAGGCGAGAGCTCGCTCACAGCACAGACGTCGATCACTTGCGGCACGCTTAAATCCTAGCGTCTTGATCGGATTTACCGACCGGAGTTTAGCGGCTGCCTAGCGCTCGGCGCCGAGGCGGCTGTGGCGCACCGAGTAGCCGAAGTAGACCACCAGGCCGACCGCCATCCAGACGCCGAAGCGGATCCAGGTGGAGCCTTGGAGGTTCAGCATCAGCCACAGCGAGGCCAGCACCGACAGGACCGGCAGTACCGGCACCAGCGGCGTCCGGAACGGACGCTCCAGGTCGCCGCGGGTACGCCGCAGCACGATCACGCCGAGCGCCACCAGCACGAACGCGAACAGGGTGCCGATGTTGACCAGCTCCGCGAGCGTCTTGAGCGGGAAGAAGAACGTCAGCGCGGCGACCACGAGGCCCGTAATCAGCGTCGTGCGGTACGGAGAGCCGTAGCGCGCGGAGACGGCGGAGAACACGGGCGGCAGCAGCCTGTCGCGACTCATCGCGAAGAACACGCGGCTCTGTCCCATCAACAGCACCAGGATCACCGACGTGATCCCGGCCAGGGCACCGTAGGCGACGATCGTCGCCAGCGTGTGCTGGTGGACCGACAGGAACGCCGTCGACAGCGGCGCTTTGACGTTGATGTGGTTGTACTTGACCATCCCGGTCACGACCAGCGATACCGCCACGTAGAGGATCGTGCAGACGGCGAGCGAGGTGAAGATCCCGATCGGCAGATCGCGCTGCGGTCGCTTGGTCTCCTCCGCGTTGGTGGCGACGATGTCGAAGCCGATGAACGCGAAGAACACCAGCGCGGCACCGGTGAAGATCCCGCCCACCCCGAAGGTGCCGGGCGAGAGCCCCAGGTCCTGAAGCAACGTCGTGCCCGAGCTGCCACCGGGCGCCGGCTTGGAGCCGGACGGGGGGATGAACGGGTGGTAGTTGCCCGAGTGGATGTAGGACAGCCCGGCGATGATCACCAGCAGCACGATCGCCAGCTTGATCGCCACGATCACCGCGTTGACGCCACTCGAGACCCGGACCCCGAAGCACAGCAACGCCGCCAGTGCGAGCACGATCGCGGCCGCGGCGAGGTTGTGGTGGTCGGCGAACACAGAGCCCGGGGGATGCGCGTGCCAGGGAGCGGAGTTGAGCACCACCTGGAGGTACTGGGACCACCCCGACGCGACCGTCGCCGCGCCGAGCGCCAGCTCCAGCATCAGGTCCCAGCCGATGATCCACGCGATCAGCTCGCCGAGGCTCGCGTAGGAG
>JAFAZB010000382.1 GCA_019240015.1 Solirubrobacterales bacterium | reverse complement strand
CCGCTGTGAGGTGTGCCGCGGTGACGGCCAGATCAAGATCGAGATGCACTTCCTGCCCGACGTGTACGTCCCGTGCGAGCAGTGCCACGGCAAGCGCTACAACCGGGAGACGCTCGAGGTGCGCTTCAAGGGCAAGACGATCGCGGACGTGCTGGAGATGCCGATCGAGGAGGCGCTCGAGTTCTTCGCCCACATCCCCAAGATCCGGCGGCGGGTGCAGACGCTCAACGACGTTGGGCTCGGCTACATGCGGCTCGGACAGCCCGCCACCACGCTCTCGGGCGGCGAGGCGCAGCGAGTCAAGCTGGCGGCCGAGCTGTGCAAGGTGGCCACCGGCAGCACCCTCTACATCCTCGACGAGCCCACCACCGGCCTTCACTTCGCCGATATCCAGCGGCTGCTCGAAGTGCTCGAGCGGCTCGTCGAGGCGGGCAACTCGGTCGTCGTGATCGAGCACAACCTGGATGTGATCAAGGTCGCCGACCGCCTGATCGACCTCGGTCCCGAGGGAGGAGAGGACGGAGGGAGGGTGATTGCGACCGGCACCCCCGAGCAGGTGGCGGCGGTGGACGAGTCCTACACCGGGTGGTTCCTGGCGCACGCGCTGCCCGTCCGAGCTCGCCGGGCGCAGCCCAAAGCGGGTCGCTCCGCGTCCCGTCGGCGAGCGGCGGCGACGGCGCGCTGAACGATGCCCCACTATCAGCGTCCGGGCTGGTTCACCAAGAACGTATTCAACCGGTTGGTGGCGGGCCTCACCCGCGCCGGCGTCGACGTGCGCGGCTCGCGCATCCTCGAGGTCCGCGGACGGACCTCCGGCCAGTGGCGACGGACGCCCGTCAACCTGCTGACGTTCGAGGGTGGGGAGTACCTGGTCGCGCCGCGAGGCCACACGCAGTGGGTCCGCAACCTCAGGGTCAGCGGTCGCGGGCGGCTGCTCCTCGGGCGGCGTGTGCGGGAGTTCACCGCGACCGAGCTGGCCGACGAGGACAAGTCGCCGTTGCTGCGCGAGTACCTGCGGCGCTGGAGCTGGGAGGTGGGGGCCTTCTTCGGCGGCGTCGGGGCGGACTCGAGCGAGGAGGAGCTGCGCCGGATCGCGCCGGATCACCCGGTGTTCCGCCTGGTGGTGTCCTGAGCGTCCCAGATCGATCGACGCCCGCCTCGATCAGGCTGTGGGCACAGAAGTGGCGCTGGTATCAGCGCAACTCGCTGCCCTGGAATCGAGCCCGGATCCACTGGGAGCTGATGCGCCGCGGGGCGTTCGCGCGCTGGCCGCTTCACGGCAACGTGCTCGAGGCGCTCCGGGAGGGACGGCTGGAGATCGGCGCCCACACGCTGCTCGAGCCGGGCGTATGGCTGACCGCGCCCGACTCGGCCCGGATCCGGATCGGCCAGGGCACTTTCCTGAACCTGGGCGTGATGGTCGCCTCGCTCGAGCTGGTGGAGATCGGCGACCACTGCATGTTCGCCAACGGCTGCTTCATCAGCGACGCCTCACACCGCTTCGACGACCCGCGCAGACCGGTACCGTGGCAGGGCTTCACGAGCAAGGGCCCCACTCGCGTCGGCGACAACGTGTGGTGCGGCGCCAACGTCGTGATCACCAGCGGCGTCACGATCGGCGAGCGGTGCGTGATCGGCGCGAACTCCGTCGTGACCACCCGCATCCCCCCGTTCTCGATCGCCGCAGGCGTCCCAGCCAGGGTGGTCAAGAAAAGAGAGTATTAGGGGTGGGCTTGACGTCTCCCGGCGGCATTGGCGTGCGTACCGAGCCGTGGGGCTTTCCAGCGGGCGTGGGCGTCTCCCGCCGGACACCTCGCGCGCAGCGCGGGTGCCGCCGGGAGGACAGGAAGCCCGCTCAGGAGTTCTTGATCACTATCCCTTCGAGGATGTTGGCGACCCGCTCGGTTGCGTCGATCGCCGCCTCGAGGCGCTCGAACAGGTCCTTCCAGCGGATCACGACCATCGGATCGATCCCGCCGTCGAACAGCGACGCGACGGCCTCGCGCGTGATGCGGTCGCCCTCGTTCTCGAGCCGGTTGATCTCGACCGTGTAGTGCGAGATGTCTCTGAACCCCCGCAGCAGGGGGATTGCCTCGGAGATCTGGCGTGAGGCGGCCTTCAGCACACGCGCGAGCCGGATCGCCTGGTCCATCGGGGCCTCGATCTTGTACAGCCCGAGGTAGTCCGCGACCTCCTCGGTGTAGTCGACGATGTCGTCGAGGGCCGAGGTGAGCGCGAGGATGTCCTCGCGGTCGATCGGGGTCACGAACGTGTGGTTGAGGTGATGGATGATGTCGTGCGTGATCCGATCGCCCTCGTGCTCGCAGACCAGGATCTCCTCGGCCAGCTCCTTGCGGTCCGGATAGCTGGACAGGAGGCGGTCGAGCAGATCGCAGCAGCGGAAGATGTTCTGGCCCGCCTCCTCGAACAGCTCGAAGTACAGCCGGTCTCTGGGGGCGAACACTTGCGCCAGCCGCGGCATCGCCGTGATGGTATTGCTCTCGCGTGCCGGTGGCGGTGCGCCCGCCCCAGGGGCGAGTCAGCTAGTCAAGCTCGGCCAGGAACTGCGCCAGCTGCTCGTCGTCGATCGAGTAGGTGTGCTCGGGACCGGGAAACGCACGGCGGCGGACCTCACCCGCGTACTCGGCGACACCGGCGATCATCTGCGCCTTGAGATCGGCATAGCGCTTGGCGAACCGCGGCGCGTGGCCGTCGTAGATGCCGAGCAGGTCGTGGAACACGAGTACCTGGCCATCGGTCGCCGGGCCCGCCCCGATCCCGATCACCGGCACTTCGAGGCGCTCCACCAGCGCCCGCGAGACCGCGGCGGGGATCGCTTCGAACACGATCGAGAAGCAGCCTGCCTGCTGGAGTGCGAGCGCATCCTCGGCGACCCGCAGCGCCCGCTCGGCGGTGCGGCCTTGGGCGCGGTAGCCGCCGAGCGCGGTCGCAGTTTGCGGGGTCAGGCCGACATGGCCCATCACCGGGATCCCCGCCTGGACGATCGCGCGGGCTCGCTGCACGCTACTGCCGCCCCGCTCGAGCTTGACCGCGTCGCAGCCGGCCTCCTTGATGAAGCGCTGGGCGGTCGCGACGGCCTGCTCGTCTGAGGCTTCGTAGGAGCCAAATGGGAGGTCCCCGACCAGCAGCGGCGTCGTCAGGCCGCGTCTGACCGCGGCCGCCAGGACGAGCATCTCGTCGGTCGACACCGGCACGGTCGAGGGATACCCGAGCACGGTCATCGCCCCCGAGTCGCCGACCAGCACCACGTCGACGCCGGCCTGCTCGGCGACCTGAGCGGAGGGGTAGTCATACGCCGTGACCATCACGATCGGCTCGCCGAGGCGCTGCTTCTCGGCCAGCCGCGGCAGCGTCATTGGCAGCGGGGCGTCGAGGTTGTGGGGGACCGGGGTATGGGGGGTGGCGGACATTGCGCTCTCCTCTACGCGGCAGCCGGGGCTGGCGCTATGCGATCGGTGGCCCCGACCAGGGTCGCCACCTCGCTGTCGACGGTGTGAATCCGGTTACGCCCGTCCACGTGCACGACGCGCGGGCGGTATTGCTCGAGCTCGTCGGGGTCGTAGGCGGCATAGGAGATCACGATGATCGTGTCGCCCCGGTGAACCAGCCGGGCCGCCGCGCCGTTCAGCTTGATCTCGCCCGACCCTCGCTCGCCGGAGATCGTGTAGGTCTCGAACCGAGCGCCGTTGTCGATGTCGACGACTGCGACCTGCTCGAACTCGAGGATCTCGGCTGCGTCGAGCAGGTCCTGGTCGATCGTGATCGAGCCGACGTAGTGCAGGTCGCAGTCGGTCACGGTCGCGCGGTGGATCTTCGACTTCAACATCGTTCGCTGCATCTCAGGGTCTCCCGTTGCCGGTGCTCGCCGCGGCCGCGGGGAGCACGTGGATAAGTGTGTTGTCGATCAGACGCGTGGCGCCGACGCGACCGGCCACGACGGCGAGCACGTCGCCGTCGATTCGCTGCACCGGCGCCAGCGAGTCCGCCGAGACGAGCTCCAGGTAATCGGGCTCGACCTCGGCGGTCTGAAGCTCCTCCCACCCTCGCCTCCTCGCTGCGTCGGGATCCCGCTCGCCCGCGGCGACGGCCTCCTGCACGGCGTGCAGCGCCCTCGACAGTGACAGCGCCGCCTCTCGGTCGGCATCGCGCAGCGCGGCGTTGCGGCTGGAGAGCGCCAAGCCGTCGCGGTCGCGCACGGTGGGGCAGACCTCGATTCGCACGGGCATATCGAGATCGCGGACCAGGCGGCCGATCACGAGCGCCTGCTGCGCGTCCTTGCGCCCGAAGTAGGCGACGTCCGGCCCGACCATGTTGAGCAGCTTCGTGACCACCGTCGTGACGCCGTCGAAGTGCCGGCTGCCTCGGTGCCGGCCCTCCAGCGTCTCGGTCAGCCCGCGCACCGAGACGGTGGTGGCAAATCCGGGCGGATAGACCTCAGCGGGCGAGGGCGCGAACAGGTAGTCGACGCCAACGTCGGCCGCCAGCTGCGCGTCGTGGCGCTCGTCGCGGGGATAGCGCTCGAGATCGGCGGTGTCGTTGAACTGGGCCGGGTTGACGAACAGCGACACGACGACCACCTCGCATTGTGTCCGCGCCCGTCGCATCAGCGAGAGGTGACCCTCGTGAAACGCGCCCATCGTCGGGACCAGCCCGATCGTGAGTCCTGCGCGCCGGGACGTGGCGAGCTCCGCCCGCAGCTCGGCGACGGTGCGGACGGTCCTCATCCGATCGCCGCTCGCGCGGCGAGCGCCTCCGTCGCCGACACCAGCGCGTCGAACAGCGCCACCAGGTCGGGAGTCCGGGTGGCGACCGCGGCGCGCTGCCTCGAGACGGTTTCAGTATCCCCGCGGGCAACCGGCCCGGTCAGCGCTGCCGCAGAGCCGAAGCTCGCCCAGTTCTCGACCGTGGCACGGACCAGCGGCACCAGCAGCTCCCGCTCCAGCCCTGCGCTCGCCGCGACTCGCTCCGCGGCGGCCTCGAGGGTGGTCAGGAAGTTGGAAGCGATCGAGGCGGCGGCGTGATATGCAGGCCGGTCGGACTCCGCGATCTCGGTGGCCCGCATCCCGAGTGCCGCCGCGAGCTGACCGGCGAGCGCCAGCGCGCGCGGAGTACTGCCGGCGATCGCCGCGCCGGCGCCCCTGAACTGCGCGCCGGCGGGCGTGACGGTCATCAAGGGGTGCAGCGAGCATGCCTCGTGTGGCGCCAGCGCATCGAGTCCGGTCGCGCCCGAGCAGTGGCCGACGATCGGCCCGATCGCGATCCCCGCCGCTGCCGCGGGGATCTCCTTGTCGGGCACGCACAAAAGCACGGCATCGGCCTCGATCGCGTGGGGCCCGCGGCCCAGCGGCCCGACGAGCTGATAGCCGGCGTCGCGGAGCGCGCGCGAGAGGGCCATTCCGAGCCGGCCCGCACCCACGATCGCCACACACCCGCGCGTGGCGCTCGTACAGGCAGGGGGGTCGGAGGTGAGATCCCGTTCCAGTTCCCGCATCAGAGATACCGGTCGGCGAAAGAAATTCTTGGTGTTTGCGTCGAGGTCCGTCCCGGAGTCGGTAACGGCCTCGCAACCGATCATACCCCGTCTGATCCCAGGGTTACCATCACCTGCTGTGAGCAGTGCCACCGAGCGCCGGAGCCTGCTGAAGGCGGTGTACGAGCAAGCCCGCGACTGCCGGCGCTGCGCGCTGCACCAGAGCCGCACCACGGTGGTGTTCGGCTCGGGCAACGCGAACGCGGAGCTGATGTTCATCGGCGAGGCGCCGGGAGCGAACGAGGATCGCATGGGACTCCCGTTCGTGGGGCAGGCCGGCAAGCTGCTCGACAAGCTGTTGGCGGAGATCGGGTTGAACCGTCAGGACGTGTTCATCGCCAACACGCTCAAGTGCCGGCCCCCCGACAACCGTGATCCGCACCCCAACGAGATCGAGGCTTGTCAGGACTACTTACGCCGGCAGGTCGAGCTGATCGAGCCGAGCGTGATCTGCTCGCTCGGGAACTTCGCCACCAAGCTGCTGCGGGCTGACAGTACCGGGATCTCCCGCCTGCACGGCCGCGAGGAGCTGCGCCTGATCGGCTCGCGAGCAGTGCGGCTCTACCCCCTCTATCACCCGGCCGCGGCTCTCTACACGCCGACCACGCTGGAGACCTTGCGGGCCGACTTCCGTCGCATTCCGGAGCTGCTCGCGCGCGGCACTCCGGTGCAGCCAGAGCCGCTCAAGGAGATCCCCGAGGCGGAGCTCGAGGACTCCGAGCCCGAGGAGCCGCCGACGATCGCGCTCGAGCCGCTGCCGCAGCTCGGGCTCTTCTAGCGCGACCCGTTAATCGCTGAGTCGTTCACCGTCGGCCTTCGGTTGGTCCTGGCGCCCCGATCCTAAAGTGCCTGCGCCGGGGACCGATATCCCGGATATGAGGCTGCTCCGGGCACCGAACGCGCTCGTAGCCGTGGGACTTACGCTTGCCCTGCTCGCATCGCTGGGCCCGCACCTGCTGATGGTGGGCTACTCGGTCGCCGGTGCCCGACCGCCCGCGGCGCTGCTCTACTTCTGCCCGCTGCATCAGCTAGGCGCGCACGCTTCGCAGGCGCGATGATCTCCACATCTGCTGGCTCCAGGCTGCAGCGCGCCTGTGCATGGCTGCGAGAGATCCTCCCCCACGGTGGCTCGCTACCGGACGCGGAGTGGCGACGCCGTCACGCGCTGATCTCCGGACTGCTGTGGGTAACGATCGTGATCGTCCCCGTGTACGCGGTGGCGGCACATGGCGCGGACGCGAGCCGGTACGCCCCCGAGGTTGCCTCGCTGGTGGCGTTCGCGCTGCTCGCGCACTGGGAAGTCCCGTCGCGCAAGTGGCGCTCGGTGTCGGCGTCGCTGGGGCTGCTCGCGGCGTCCGCGTCGCTGATCGACATCTCCGGCGGGCTGATCGAGATGCATTTCTCGTTCTTCGTCGTGGTCGTGGTCCTGACGTTGTACGAGGACTGGGTCCCGTTCCTGCTGGCGGTCGCGTTCGTGCTCCTGCACCACGGGATCATGGGAACGCTCGACCCCCACGCCGTGTTCAACAATCCGGCCGCCTGGAGCGCCCCTTGGGCGTGGGCGGCGCTGCACGCGATGTACGTCGCGCTGGCCGGGATCGCCGGGGTCATCGCCTGGCGACTGAACGAGCAGGTCCGTGAGCGGATGCGAGCTGCCCAGGAGGAGCTCGAGCGGATCAGCATGACCGACGCCCTGACCGGGCTGCGCAACCGCCGGTCGCTGATGAGCGATCTGGAGTCGGTGTTCGAGCGCGGCGAGCCGGCGGTGCTCGCGATCTTCGATCTCAACGGCTTCAAGGAGTACAACGACCGCTTCGGGCATCCGGCAGGGGATAGCCTGCTCGCTCGGCTGGCGACCCGCCTTGGCTCGGCGGTCGGCGGCGCTGGCAGGGCCTATCGGCTCGGGGGCGACGAGTTCTGCGCGCTCGCCGACTCGATCGAGGGCGCCGATCCGCCGCTCGAGCGCTGGTCGGAGGCATTCACCGAGCACGGCGAGGGCTTCTCTGTGTCGGCCTCGTGCGGCGCGGCGCTGGTTCCCGAGGAGGCCGGCGACCCTTCCGAGGCGTTGCGCGTGTGCGACCACCGCATGTACGCCCAAAAGCACGGCGGTCGGCCCACCGCCGCCACCCAGAGCCGTGACGTCCTGTTGGCCGCGCTCGCGGCCCGGCGCTCCGAGCTCGAGGACCACGTCAACAGCGTCGCGGTCGTCGCCAGGCGGGTC
>JAFAZB010000294.1 GCA_019240015.1 Solirubrobacterales bacterium | reverse complement strand
GGTGCCGGCGGACGTTGTTGAAGCCGGCGCTCCAGATCATCCGCCGCCAGGTCCGCGCGCTCGGCTGCCAGAACACCACCGAGGCGTCGCGGTCGGCTCGATAACGCGCGGCGGGGAACGGCAGCAGGCCGGTAGCGGGATCGAACTCCTCGGCGGAGATGAAGATCCCGCGACACAGCCGCGCGATGCGCTCCAGCGCAAGCAGCTGGTCACGTAGGTGGATCAGCACCATCCCGCAAATGACCAGGTCGAACGTGCCGAGCTCGGCCGGATCGGCTTCGTAGATGTTGCAGATCACCCGCCGTGCGCGCGAGCCGAGCGCCTCGCTGGCGAGCCGGAACCCCTCGCCCCGGAGCAGCCCGCGGAACCGTGCCGGCCGGCGACGGGGTGGCCAGTCGAGGTGGGCCTCGTCGTCGAGATCCAGCGCAACCACCTCGGCGGCGCCGCGCCGTTCCAGCTCGAACGCCCAGAAGCCGTCAAAGCTCCCGACGTCCAGCACGCGCATCCCATCGAGGCGCTCGGGAAGCCCGTACCGATGGACCCACGGCCGTAGATCGAACAGCCCCTTGGTCACGACGCCGGGCGCAAGCTCGAGCGTGTGGTACCACTCGATCTCGCTGATGCGCTCGCGCAGCTCCATGGCGGGCCCGCCATTATCGCTGCGGATCGAGCCGCCGCGCCGCGGCGGCGCGACCGGGATGTGTGAGCACCGCGGCGACTTCGGCGCCCGGGCCGGATCGCTGCGGGTGCTCGGTGCGGCAGAATGCACGGTATGCCTGAATCCGGATCACCGTCCGGTGACGCTCCCCAGCCGCCGTCTGCGGGCTCTCGCCGGCGGGCTGCGGTCGCCGGGCTGGTGGCGCTGCTGCCGGTGATCCCGATCGTGGTCGGGCTGCTGCTCAGCTCCGGCGGCGGGGCAGGCGCCTCCACCACCACGGCCGCCCACTTCACCCCAGCGCCTGCAGCGCGACCCGGAGCGCTGCCGCAGGGCTTCGGCGCGCTCGTCGCGCTGGTCGTGCACCCGACCACGATGCGCGCCGCGCCCGCGGGGAAGACGATCGCCCAGGTCCGGACGCGCACCGAGTTCGGCTCACCCGAGGCGCTGCTCGTCAAGCAGAGCTCCGGCGCGTGGCTGGGTGTGATCAGCACGCTCGCCGGGAACGGCCGCATCGGGTGGATTCCGCTCTCGGCGGTCTCGCTCAGCCGGGTCACGTGGGAGCTGAAGGTGTCACTGACCCGCCGCCAGCTGACCGTGCTCGACGCCGGCATGATCCGGGAGCGCTACACGGTTGCGGTCGGGAGGCCCGACGCGCCCACCCCGACGGGCGAGTTCGCGGTCACCGACAGGCTCTCGACCGGTGACCCCAGCGGCCCCTACGGCTGCTGCATCCTGGCGCTGTCGGCGCACTCCCCGCACGCGATCCAGGGATGGGGTGGCGGGAACCGGATCGCGATTCACTCGACCCCTGACAGCACCAGCATCGGCCAGCCGGTCAGCCACGGGTGCGTGCGGCTGACGCTCGCGGAAGGCCGGTGGCTGCTGAACCACATTCCGCTCGGAACACCCGCGCTGATCAGCTCTTGACCAGGCCGTCCGCGAGCCGTTTCGCGACGGGCCGCCAGGGTAGCTCCAACGGGGAAAGCCCCGAAACGGAATGAGAGGAGCCCACTGATGGCTGATGAGTTGAAAGGCAAGCGGATTGCGGTCCTGTTCAGCGAAGGCGTCGAGCAGGTCGAGCTGACCGAGCCGGTCGACGCGGTTCGCAAGGCGGGCGCCGAGGTCGATCTGGTGTCACTGGAGAAGGGCGAGGTGCAGATGTTCAATCACCTCGACAAGGGCGACACGATCGAAGCGGAGCTCGGGGTGTCCGACGCCGACCCGTCCGACTATGACGGCTTGGTGCTGCCGGGCGGCGTCGCCAACCCGGATCACCTGCGCACGGAGGAGGGCGCGGTCCGCTTCGTACGCGGCTTCTTCGAACAGGACAAGCCCGTCGGCGTGATCTGCCACGGTCCTTGGACGCTGATCGAGGCCGACGTGGTGCGCGGTCGCACGCTGACCTCGTGGCCGAGCCTGCAGACCGATCTGCGCAACGCGGGTGCGACCTGGGTCGACGAGGAGGTACACGTCGACAACGGCCTCGTGACGAGCCGCAACCCCGATGACCTGCCGGCGTTCTGCGCCAAGATCGTCGAGGAGTTCGCGGAAGGTCGCCACGAGCAGCACGTGGCCGGTACCGGGGCGGCCAACGCCTGACCGGCTCGACGCGCGCCGCCGCAGCCCGGGGGCGCCCGTCGCCGCGGCGGCGAGCGATCGGCGAGTGAGCGCGCACGCCACCGAGGAGCGCAACGAGTCGCCGCTGGAGCGGCTCGACCGCAACACGGTCGAGCTGCTCAACGAGTTACGAGTCGCGGGCACCGGGATTCAGGTGCTGTTCGCGTTCCTGCTGGTGGTCCCGTTCAACAGCGGCTTCGCGCGGCTGTCCTCGTTCGACCGCGACGATTACTTCGTCACGCTGCTCTGCATCGCGGTCGCCGCGGCGCTGCTGATCGCGCCGTCGATCCATCATCGACTGCTGTTCAGGCGGGGGCAGAAGGCCTACCTGGTGAACCTCGCGAACCGCCTGTTGATCGTCGCGATGGGGTTCTTGACGGCGGGCTTCACCGGCATCCTGGTACTGATCTCGAACGTGATCTTCGGCACCGTCGCAGCGGTGGTGGTGGGCGTGATCGCCGGGATCGGGCTCAGCGGGCTGTGGTTCGCGGTTCCGCTCTCCCGCCGCTTCGCGCTGCGCGAGGAGCACCAGGAGTGACACGCCCGCCACGCGGGCGGGCCGGCTACCCGAACAGCGGCAGCCGCCGGCGGCGGGCCAGCACGTCCATTCCGTGCTGGATCGAGGAGCGAACCCGCTCGTAGGTCTGCTGCACGTACCGGTCGTCGTCGGCCCGAGCCGGATCGCAATCGGGCTCGATGGGATCCTGGAAGGCAGTGCGGATCTTGGTTGGAAGCGGCACCTCGGGCAGCAGCGCGGGGGACAGGCCCCAGGGCACCTGGAGCGCGATCGGAAACATCTTCAGCCGCGCGACCTTGTCGAGGCGAAGCGCCTTCGCGAGCCGACGGCCGGTGGCCAGCACCGGCATCGAGTCCGGGCCGCCCACGGTCGCGACGGGGACGATCGGCACGCAGCTCCTGATCGCCAGCTTGACGAAGCCGGTGCGCCCGGCCAGCACCGCCTCGTCGCGCTGCGTCCAGGGCCGTAGCGAGTCGCGCTCGCCGCCCGGCCACAGCGCGACGTCGTGCCGCGCCGCGAGCGCGGCCGTGATGCTGTCCGGGGCCGCCGGCAGGACTCCCATCCTGCGGAAGTAACCACCGAGCAGCGGAGTCGCCATCAGCGCGTCGTGCGCGGTGCCATGCAGGGGACGGCTGCGACCGAAATGACGCCACCACTGCACGCCGATCGTCCATGCATCCCACACGAATGGCGCACCCGAATGGATCCCGATCAGCAGTACGGGCGGCGCAGGAAGCTTGTTCCACCCCTCGATCTCCATCCGGAACCAATAGTCCATCAGCGGGTTCCAGAAGTACTTCTGGCGCTCTAGGAACT